>NZ_MTPW01000001.1:600000-755000 GCF_002954765.1 Nonlabens arenilitoris
TCTTTTAATAGATGCTTTATGCCAGCGCTATAAAGAATTAAAAGATGTAGAAATCATTCAAGTACATACTGAAGGTAATGCACTATACACACAACTACCCTATCGAGACAGTTTCAATATCAATAGCTGCTTTGTAGGCGGTAATGTACGTGGAGCTGTAAATGGTGGAAATGGAGATTATATTCCGATTTTCTTAAGCGAGATCCACTTACTGTTTAGAAAAAGTATTCTACCCATAGACGTTGCTTTTATTCAAGTATCGCCACCAGATGTTCATGGTTATTGCTCTTTAGGAACATCAGTAGACATTACTTTACCTGCTGTTCAAACTGCAAAAACGGTCATCGCACAAATTAATCCTAACGTGCCACGAACCCATGGTGATGGTATTATTCATATAAGAGATATAGACTTTGCTGTTGAAGGAGAACGTAGTTTAAGTATCTCTAATACTGCTATTATTTCTGATATAGAGGCTCGTATAGGAGCAAACGTTGCTAATCTAATTGAAGATGGAGCTACCCTGCAAATGGGAATAGGAAATATCCCAAATGCTGTATTAAATAATCTAAGCAACCACAAAAGATTAGGTATTCATACTGAAATGTTTTCTGATGGGATTTTACCACTGGTAGAGAATGCTGTAATCACGGGTGAAGAAAAAGAAGTGAAAACAGGGAAAATAGTAACTTGTTTTGCAGTAGGATCTCAAAAGCTATATGATTTTGTAAATGACAATCCGCTAGTTCATTTTAAAGAGGCTGCTTATACTAATGACACTGCGATAATAAGACGTAACCCAAAAGTGACTGCCATTAACAGTGCCATTGAAATTGATCTTACAGGGCAGGTTTGTGCTGACACGATAGGTAACAGACAATATAGTGGTGTAGGCGGACAAATGGACTTTATAAGAGGCGCCTCTTTATCGCGAGGTGGCAAACCTATTTTTGCAATGACTGCGGCAACTGCTAAAGGTATTTCTAAAATAACACCATACTTAAAACAAGGTGCTGGTGTCACCACAACGAGAGCCCACGTCCATTATGTAGTTACAGAATATGGCGTTGCTGATCTCTTTGGTAAAAACCTAAAACAACGAGCAAAGGCTTTAATTGAAATTGCACACCCCAATTTTAGAGAAGAATTAAATCGTGAAGCCTTTGAACGATTCGGAAGTAGTTTTCTTAAACAAGGCTAAATAGTCTTGTTTTTGTACTGAATTTATGACACTCAATTAGGAATCTATGTAACCTATGTTACACATAAGAGAGGCTGCAATAACTAGCTTTGGAATAAAAAGATGTTTAAGAGATCTATCATACACAGTATCCTTTTTCTGAAGTGTCCACAATGTAGACAAGGAGAGTTTCTTGAAGCAAGTCCTTATAATTTCTCTAAAATGAATAAGGTTAAAGAACGCTGTCCTAAATGTGAATTAAAGTACAGCATAGAACCCAGTTTTTATACAGGTTCCATGTATGTTTCTTATGCCGTAGGAATAGCATTTGCCGTAGCGACTTATGTTTTATTACTTATTTTTGATTACGCAAGTAACCCATTGACTATATTTATATCAATAGTTGCTGTACTAGCAGTAAGCTTTCCATACATAGGTGCTGTTTCTAAGTCTATATGGGCACACTTTTTTTTCAAGTATAATAAGTCAATCGCTAAGAAAGTAAGAAATGATTCAAGAACTTAAAGAATACTATGGTTCGCAATTTGAGCTAGCCCTTATAGAAGATATTAATAGAGTAGCTACCTTTATGGAAGTACCTGCTGGCCAAGATTTGATTAAACCAGGTCAATATATTAAATCTATGCCATTGCTACTTTCTGGTAGTATTAAAATAATGCGACCAGATGCAGACGGAGATGAATTACTACTTTACCATCTTGAACGTGGTAACACTTGTGCCATGACTATGACTTGTTGTGTAGGAAATACTAAGAGCGAAATTCATGCTGTTACAGAAACACCTGTAAAACTACTAATGATACCTGTTGCTAAAATGGAAGAATGGTCTTCTAAATATAAGACTTGGCGCAATTTTGTCTTCACCAGTTATCATACACGCATGATGGAATTACTAGAAAGTGTGGATAATATTGCTTTTAATAATATGGATGAACGTTTAGAAAACTATCTGAATGATAAAATCAAAATATTAAATAGCAAACATATCTATACAACCCATAAAGAAATAGCAGCAGATTTACACACAAGTAGAGTAGTTATTTCTAGACTACTCAAAAAAATGGAAAACATCAATAAAATTAAACTTCACCGCAGCTTTATTGAAGTCATGTAACAAGTGTTACAAACTTGCTTTAATGCTCCTTCTATATTTGAGTTCTTTAAATATATAGCATGGAAGCAATAGAAATAATAGGTTATATAGGAGCTCTCTTAATAGGTCTAGTACTAGGACTTATAGGTGGTGGTGGTTCTATTCTTACAGTACCTATATTAGTCTACGCATTAACTTTAAATCCTGTACTAGCCACTGCATATTCTTTATTTGTTGTGGGAACAACATCTTTAGTAGGTGCCATTAAGAATATGATGAAAGGAATGGTAGACTTTAAAACAGCTATCATATTTGCCATTCCTGCTTTTATAGCAGTATATCTTACCAGAGCATATTTAATTCCAGCCATTCCAGATGAATTATTTACCATAGGTACAATAGTCGTCACTAAAAATCTGGCGATTATGTTATTCTTTGCCATAATAATGTTATTAGCGTCCATTTCTATGATACGTAATAACCGCAAAGAAAGTGATGAAGAAAGTGTGATCACATACAATTATCCACTGATAATTGTAGAAGGTTTAGTAGTTGGTACTATAACCGGAATTGTAGGTGCTGGTGGCGGATTTTTAATCATTCCAGCATTAGTACTTCTCGCAAAACTACCTATGAAAAAAGCAGTCGCCACTTCCCTATTTATAATAGCGATTAAATCGTTAATAGGATTTTTAGGCGATGTGAAAAATCTTGAAATAGATTGGGCATTTTTATTACCCTTTACAGCACTTTCTATAATTGGAATCTTCCTAGGCATCTGGCTTAACAAGTTTATTGATGGTAAAAAATTAAAAAAAGCTTTTGGATGGTTTGTCTTAGTTATGGGAATATATATCATTTACAAAGAGCTAGTTATGTGACAAATGTTACCGTTTTAATTGATAAGAGCTTATAATTTTAAATCAGAAATAATATCATTATGAAAGTAGAACAAATTTATACGGGATGCATCGCTCACGCTGCATATTACATAGAAAGTAATGGTGAAGCTGCAGTATTTGATCCATTAAGAGAAGTGAATCCATACATCGAAAGAGCAGAAAAGGATAATGCAAAAATTAAATATGTTTTTGAAACACATTTCCATGCCGATTTTGTAAGCGGTCACCTTGACCTACGTGAACGAACTGGAGCACAAATCGTTTTTGGACCTACGGCAAAACCTGGCTATGACGCTTTGATTGCAAAAGACGAACAGGTTTTTGAGTTAGGTGATTATAAAATAAAAGTAATCCATACTCCTGGTCACACTATGGAAAGTACTACCTATTTATTAATCGATCAAGATGGTAAAGAACACGGTATTATCACAGGAGATACTTTATTTATCGGAGATGTAGGACGTCCTGATCTAGCTCAGCATGTTGTAGAAGATCTTACAGAAGACAAACTAGCTGGTTACTTGTACGATTCGCTGCGTAACAAAATTTTACCTTTAAGTGATGATTTAATTGTGTACCCTAATCATGGCGCTGGATCAGCATGTGGTAAAATGATGAGTAAGGAAACTACAGATACTTTAGGGAACCAGAAGAAAACCAATTATGCATTGCAGGAAATGAGCAAAGAAGAGTTTAAAAAAGCACTTCTTACTGGTCTCACACCACCACCAGGTTATTTCCCTCAAAATGTAATGATGAACATTAAAGGTTATGAAAGTTTAGACACCGTTATGGATAGGGCTACAAAAGCTCTTTCTCCAGCAGCATTTGAAGCTGCAGCAAATGAAACTGGAGCCATTATACTAGATGTAAGATCTCAAGAAGAATTTGCAGACGGTCATATCCCTAGATCCATATTTGTAGGTTTAGATGGTAATTTTGCACAATGGGTAGGATCGCTAATTGCAGATGTCAAACAACCATTACTACTCATCACCACAAAAGGTCGAGAAAAAGAAACTCTAACAAGACTTTCCCGAGTAGGCTTTGACCAAACAATTGGCTATTTAAAAGGCGGATTTGACGCATGGAAACAAGCCGCTATGGAATATGATAAAGTTACCTCAATAACGGTAAAACAATTTGAAGAAGAGCAATATGTGCGTCACCTACCTGTTTTTGATGTACGTAAAGAAAGTGAGTTTTTATCAGAACATGTCGTGGACGCTCACAATACTCCACTAGATTACATTAATGATCACCTAGCATCATTTCCAGAAAACACTTTTTTCATTCACTGCGCTGGTGGTTATAGAAGCATGATTGCAGCATCGATATTAAAAAGTCGAGGCATACATAATTTAATAAATGTAGAAGGTGGATTTAACGCTATTAAAGAAACTGATATCGAGGTTACTAACTATGTCTGTCCATCGACACTTTAGTAAGATATCAAATTATGGTTAGTTGGTTGAAAGCGGCAAGAAATTGCCGCTTTTTTTATTTACTAAACAGTAGTGTAGTCATTGCTCTTTCATCTTGTACATTAGTAGTTTTTACTGGCTCTAATAAGTTAAGATCAAATTCTAATATTAATTGATCTATACGTTCTCTGGTTAAATAATAAGTCCCTATTTGTCCATTTTCCTTAAATCGTACTATTGGAGCATTACCATCTAGCCCGATGTTTGAGGCCATTCTAATGAGTAAAGTTCCATCAGACTTTAGCACCCGTATTAATTCGGCAAACATGGCTGTAAATTGTTTTTCACTATTGGCAAAATGTAAAACAGCACAACATATAATGTGATCAAAACTACTATCCATATACGGTAGTTCATCTAGGCTTGAATTTATAAAATTAGCTTTACTCTTTGGGTATTTCGCTTTCGCGAAAGCGAGAAAATCAGAGTCTACATCATTACCATAGATCGCAAAATCATTGTCATAGAACCATTTTAAATTTCTTCCTTTACCACAACCTGCGTCTAATATAGATTGGTTAGATAGATAACGATTTTTTAAAATCTGATCGATAATATAGATGTCGACGCCACCTATTAAATTGTGTAATTGCTCCAAATTCATAATTATAAAATTACAATTTCTTTCTCTTAGAATTATATCTTACTTCTGTAACATAGGTTACTTTATTCAATGAGATATGTACATACTTTTATAGTGAAAACAGATTAAAAAACATCATATGTCATTCTTAAGTAGCCTTTTTGGCACAAAATCATCGTCTGATCAAATAAAGAAATTATCTCCTGCAGATTTTAAGCAAGCAATTCAAGGTATAAATAAAGCAAAACAACTTATAGATGTAAGAACACCTAGCGAATTTAAGAGTGGTCACATTAAAGGTGCCGTTAATATTGACTTTTTTAACACGTCTAAATTTATGGATGCGTTACAAAAATATGATAGAGAAAAGGCTATCTATTTATACTGTCGTTCTGGTAATCGCAGCGGCAATGCCGCTAGAAAACTAGAAAGTCTAGGTTTTAAAGAAATCTATGACTTACAAGGTGGTTATATGAATTGGAGATAGAAAAGGCTATATATTATATTAAAAACGGGAAGTCATTGGACTTCCCGTTTTAATTTTAATGAAAACAGTCCTTAAAATAACTTATAAAACATCTGTCTTCTGTGACTTAGGTTACCTATGATCATCTTATAAAACCTTAACTTTCTTATAATAAAACAAACATTATGAAAACATCGATTATAGTCCAGAATTTAAAATGTGGTGGATGTGCAAACACTATTACATCAAAGATTACAGCATTAGACAACATCACAGATGTGACTGTAGATACAGGCACCTCTACAGTATCGTTTTACGCGCTTTCTGCAAGTGATGCTCTGGTAGCAAAGGAAAAATTAAAATCCATAGGTTACCCATCAATAGAAGAAGACAATAACACTTTTACAAAAGCAAAGTCAATTGTAAGCTGTGCCACTGGTAAAATAACATCATAATGAAAAGTTTAATTTTAATTCTTCTTGCATTAATGACATTAACCAGTTGTAGTCAAGAATCTAAAAATATAAAAATGTCAGGATCCAATCTAGCCAGTCAAATTGAATATGCTGATAAGGTTAAAAATAAAGTGGTTTTTGAAGGTGAGAAATACAAAATGATTCTTTTTGCAATGAGAAGCGATCAATTATTAAAACCTCATACTTCACCTGTAGACGCACCTCTTTTAATGATTGAAGGTAGTGCAAAAGTGACTATAGGTAATAAAGAACAAATTGTCGTTGCTGGCGATATGATTACTTTACCTAAGAATATTTTACATGGTGTATATCCTCAAACAGATTGTAAATTTTTACTTTCTAAATAATTCCTGCGATGAAAAATGTCATTTTTAAAGTCCTTAGCTTACTTCTACTGGTTTTAGTTAGCAGTTGTAGTGATAGTAAAAAATCCACGTACAATAGTCAAAAAGATGTGGACATGAGTAGCGATTATACAGCTATAAATCATCCTGGTAAAAAACTATTAGAAAATCAGTGTTATGTATGTCACAATCCTAGCACTAATCACAATGATCGCATCGCACCACCTATGGTTGCTGTTAAATCACATTATTTAAATGATGATATCTCAAATAAAGAATTTGCTGATGCTATCTGGAATTTTGTAGAAAAACCAACAGAAAAAAAATCTAAAATGAGAGGTGCCGTGAAACGTTTTAACCTAATGCCTTATCAAGTATTTAAGGAAGAAGACATAAGGCTTATTGCTGATTATATGTATGAATTTAAAATCGATGAACCAGAATGGTTCAAAAAACATATAGAAGAAGAAAGTAAAGGCAAGGTAAAATACCGCAATGATGGTGCAAAATTAAACGACACATTAATCAGTAATTATCAAACACCTGAAGAGAAAGGTCTACAATATGCCTTAAGCACAAAAAAAGAATTGGGTAAAAACTTAATGGGAACCATTCAAAAAAAAGGAACTAAAGAGGCTGTGACATTTTGTAATGTAAAAGCCTATCCTATTACAGATAGCATGGCAATAGCTCAAAACGCAAGAATCAAGAGAGTTAGTGATCGTCCTCGCAATAGTAATAATCAAGCCAATAAAAAAGAGTTAGCAATTATTGAACAATTCAAAAAGTCAATAGCCAGTAATAAAGATTACAAACCAGTAACAGAATTAATTGACGGTGTAAATCATTTTTATTATCCTATCACTACAAACTCTATGTGCTTGCAATGTCATGGTGAACCCAATAAAGATATCAATGCAGATGTTTACGCTACCATATCACAATTATACCCAACCGACAAGGCAGTTGGTTACGATGTCAATCAGGTTAGAGGTATATGGAGTATTACATTCAATAATTAATTACCGCTTTAAAAAACCTTTCCCTTTTTATTTAAAAAAAGAGCAGATCAATAAATCTGCTCTTTTCTATTTAAATGCAATTCAACCAGCTATTAAGCAGTCATTGATACTAAAACAATCTTAAGTAACAATAGTTACAAAACTGACATTTTGTAAATCCTACATTTAAAGACACCAATAACTAACAATATGTCAACACATTTTCAAGTCCTAATAATCGGCGGTGGTACCGCCGGAATTATGACAGCAGCTCAACTTTTAAAGAAAAACCAATCGATAAGCATTGGAATTATAGAGCCTGCTGAAACGCATTACTACCAACCTGCCTGGACGCTTGTAGGTGGTGGAACTTATGACTTTAAAAAGACAGGAAGACCCATGGCTAGCCTTATCCCTTCAGGAGTAAACTGGATTAAAGATTATGCAACAGCTTTTAATACGGAAAATAATTTTGTAAAAACCAAAACATCTGGTCATATAAAATATGACTATCTAGTTGTAGCTCCAGGATTAGTAATGGCACCAGAAATGATTGAAGGGCTTCCTGAAGCTTTAGAAAAAGGTGTCGCCTGTAGTAACTATACCGATCCTGAACATACATGGAATTGTATTAAAAACTTTAAAGGCGGTAATGCCCTATTTACTCAACCTATAACACCTATAAAATGTGGTGGTGCTCCTCAGAAAATAGCCTATCTCGCAGCCGATTATTTTAGAAAAAACAATCTGTCTAACAAATCAAATGTCATTTTTGCTACACCTGGCAGTGTCATTTTTGGTGTAAAGCCTATACGAGAAACTTTAATGAAAGTTATAGGTAGGTATGGAATGCATTTTAAACCATACTATGCTCCTATTAAAATTGATGCCGATCATAAAGTAGTTTATTTTAAGCATACAGCACCTGAAGAAAACATGTGTGTGATTAATGAAGATAATGAATTAGGAGAAACTGCTACAGGTGATGAAATTATTAAAATTCCATTTGAATTACTACATATTGCTCCTCCACAAACGGCACCCAAATTCATACGTGAATCCAGCTTGGTTAACGATGCAGGATGGCTAGATGTAGACCACCATTCTTTACAGCATAATTCTCATGCAAATATCTTCGGATTAGGAGATGTCGCGGGCTTACCAACCGCAAAAACCGGCGCTGCCATTAGAAAACAAGTTCCTGTGGTGGTGGATAATATTATTAAGTTAATGACTACACAAATGAAAGGTGATTTAAGTTATAATGGTTATTCCTCTTGCCCACTAGTTACCGGATATGGTAAAATGACGCTGGCAGAGTTTGATTATGAAGGTAACTTTACTCCTGATCCTAAATTAAAACGAATGTTTGTTTTTAATAGTGAAAAAGAGCACTGGCGTCTATGGATGTTCAAAAAATTTGGACTACCCTATCTATATTGGAATAAAATGATGAAAGGAAAAGAAGTTTAAAATCAACAATAAAAAGAGGTTATATCATTTAACCTCTTTTTTCAATTCATATGATGAGTAAGCTTTCCTTTAAAGATTATGTGCTGGTAGCATTGCAAGGCCTTCTATTTATATTCTATATAATTGATATAGAAATACTACCCATAAAATTATCTAAAACTATTAGTTTATTAGGTTTTCTAACTGCTATTGTAGGCGTTATAACTCTGGCGATAGCCCTTTTACAACTCAACAATAATCTATCACCTTTTCCTACACCTAAGACTGGCTCGCAATTAATTACCGTTGGACTTTATAAATATATAAGACATCCTATATACACAGGTATTCTATTTCTGTTTTATGGATATGCCTTTTATAATGAGTCCGTATATAAGTTTTTACTAGCTTCTTTATTATTCGTTTTATTTCAAGTAAAAACTAGCTATGAAGAAAAGAAATTGATTCAAAAATTTAGTCTGTACAAGAACTATAAATTAAAGACAGGTAAATTCTTACCTAAAATATTAGTTAAAAAAAGTTAAATAGAGAGCTTTGTAACCTAGGTTACCTACCTAACAATAATGATAGCTTAAATTTATCATGTGAAACAAAAACAATAAATTTATACTATTATGGAAAACTCAAATGTAACACCAGAACAAATAATTTCAATGCCTAGAATTGGTGATACAGCACCAGATTTTAATGCAGTAACTACTAAAGGAAACATCAAAATGTCTGATTTTGCAAAGGACAAATGGATTGTCATGTTTTCTCACCCAGCAGATTTTACTCCAGTTTGCACCACTGAAATGAGTGGCTTTGCAGAGAGAAAAGCAGAATTTGATGCGCTTAATACAGAATTATTAGGCTTAAGTATCGATAGCATTCACGCACACCTAGGTTGGGTTCAAAATGTAAGAGAAAACACAGGAGTTTACTTTGACTTCCCGATCATAGCAGATATAGACATGAAGGTTTCAAAACTTTATGGAATGCTACAACCTAATGAAAGTGAAACAGCAGCAGTTAGAGCAGTATTCTTCATTGATCCTTCAAAAAAAATAAGACTTATCATGTATTATCCACTTAACGTTGGTCGTAATATGGATGAAATTTTAAGAGCCTTAGATGCGTTACAGATGTCTGATAAGCACAAAGCAGCAATGCCATTAGACTGGAAAAGAGGTGATCAAGCCATCTGTCCACCGCCTAAATCATTAGATGCATTAAATGCAAGACTAGCAGATGATTCTGTTGAAAAAATCACTTGGTATCTTGCAAAAAAAGATATTTAAATCAAATAAATAAGGACTTTATTTATCTTTAATAAAGTCCTTAAATAAATTAAAAATACAGCTATGAACATTAAACAATTTGAATACAAACCGTTAGCACATTACTCCTATGCGATAGTTAGTAATGGCGAGATGGCTATTGTTGATCCAGAACGTGATCCTAGTCAGTATTACGCTTTCGCGAAAGCAAACAACGCTACCATCAAAGCAGTCATAGAAACACATCCTCATGCAGATTTTGTAAGCTCACATCTAGAGCTGCACAAAGAAACAGGTGCTACTATCTATAATAGTGAAAAGCTAGGTGCAGACTATCCGCATCAATCATTTGACGATGGTGATCATATTACGATAGGCGATATAACTCTTAAAGCAATCAACACGCCAGGACACTCACCAGACAGTATTACAATCGTTGCCACAGATGGTGATGATACAGCTTTGTTTACAGGTGACACTTTATTTATAGGCGATGTAGGTCGTCCAGATTTGCGTGAAAAAGCCGGTAATATGCAAGCAAAACGAGAAGAGCTTGCGGGAATGATGTATGATACCGTAACTACTAAGTTTACTGATTTGCCAGATGATGCTGTAGTTTATCCAGCACACGGTGCAGGATCCTTATGTGGCAAAAATTTAAGCGATGCAGCGAGTAGTACATTAGGAGATGAACGCAGAGATAATTGGGCTTTTAAAACGCAGTCTAAAGAAGACTTTATGTCAACTATACTGGATGGACAACCTTTCATTCCATCTTATTTTGGGTATGATGTTGATATTAATAAAACAGGTGCAGACAGTTTAGAACCATCCATATCTGAAATACCGTTTGAAGAAAATGCAAGTGCTACTGGACTTATAGTAGATATGCGAGATGAAGCAGCTTTTAAAAAAGGCCATCTTAAAGGTAGTTTTAATATTCAGGCCGTTTCTGAAAATGCCAAATTTGAAACTTGGTTAGGTTCCATAGTCACTCCAGAAGATACATTTACTCTTGTGATTGATACTGAAGAAAATAAAGATGCGTTGTTGCATCGAGTGGCAAAAATCGGATATGAAAAATTACTTACTAAAGTAATCACCCTTGCTCAGGAAAACCTAGAACAAACACCTTCACTAGATCTAGCCGATTTCAAAGAAAATCCAGATAATTATACCATAGTAGATATACGTAATACCAGCGAGGTAGAAGAAGAAAAGTTTTTTGAAAATGCCTTACCTCATCCATTAAATGAATTGAGAGATACAGCAAGCGAGATCCCAACCGATAAACCTATCGTTGTACATTGCGCAGGTGGTTATCGCAGCGCTGCAGGAAGTAGCATTTTACAGAAAAAACTAGCAAGTGCCACCGTGTATGATTTAAGTGATAACATAGAACAATTTAAATAATATATTATGAAAAAGATGAACAACATAGGACTAGATATTAATGCATCTCAAAACACAGCAGTAGAGCTTAATGATCTTCTTGCAAACTATCAAATGTTCTATATGAACTTAAGAGGTTTTCACTGGAACATTAAAGGAAAAAAATTCTTTGAACTACATCTTAAATTTGAAGAACTTTATAACGATGCCTTAATCAAGGTTGATGAAATTGCAGAGCGTGTTCTAACCTTAAGCGCGACACCTTTACATACTTTTAATTCATACTTAGATGCATCAGAGATAAAATCTGCAGAAAACGTAACAGATGGTGAAATTGCTATTAACAGTATACTTGAATCCTTAAAAATTCTTTTAAGCAAAGAAAGAGCCATTTTATCTATTGCCGGCGATGCAAACGATGAAGGAACGGTAGCGCTTATGAGTGATTACATAGTGCAACAAGAGAAACTGGTATGGATGCTGTCTGCTTACCAAGACTAATAACCCAATTTTTAATATTTATAAAGCCCTTTTGTTTTCTACATAAGGGCTTTATAATTTATACACTTTAAAAATCATGACTTTCAAAATCTCAGAAAATCTTTTTCCCAAATACAACCGTTACAACTAGGTAAAATGGTTGATATCATTGCTTTCGCGAAAGCGTAATTTTAAAAATTATAAGCTTTTAAGTGACTATTGTAACATAACAAAATAAGCCTAGAACCTATTTTTGTAAGACAAAATTATATCATGATGGATACAGAAATTCTAGCCCGTATACAATTTGCCTTTACCATTGCCTTTCACTATATCTATCCACCACTTAGTATTGGATTAGGTCTAATTATGGTGTTTATGGAAGGAATGTATTTAAAAACTGGAAATAAACAATATGAGATTCTTACACGTTTTTGGTTAAAGATTTTTGCAATCACCTTTGGGATAGGTGTTGCAACTGGTATCATCATGGAATTTGAGTTCGGGACTAACTGGGCTGTATATTCTAGATATGTAGGAGATATTTTTGGAAGCGCTCTAGCTGCCGAAGGTTTGTTTGCTTTTGGGTTAGAAAGTGCCTTTTTAGGAATACTCCTTTTTGGCTGGAATCGAGTATCTCCTCGAGTGCATTTCATTTCTACCATAGGTGTATTTCTGGGATCTATGTTTTCTGCAGTCTGGATTGTTGTTGCAAATAGCTGGCAACAAACGCCAGCTGGTTATCATATTGTAGGTGAAGGTTTTGATGCGAGAGCAGAAGTTACTGATTTCTGGGCAATGGTTTTTAATCCATCTAGTGTAGATAGAATCATTCACGTGTGGCAAGGAGCCTTTCTTGCTGGAGCATTTTTAGTTTTGAGTGTCCACGCTTATTATTTATTAAAAGGTCGATACATAGAAATTTCTAAAAAAGCTTTTAAAATCGCTCTAGGGCTAGCTACAATTATTTCTCTCACTCAACTTATTTCTGGACACAGCTCTGCAGATGGTGTTGCCGTTAATCAACCAGCAAAACTGGCTGCTATGGAAGGACATTATGAAAAATCAGCTCCGGCAGATTTGTATCTTTTCGGTTGGGTAGATGATGAGACTCAAGAGGTCACTGGTATCAAATTACCTGGTGGATTATCCTTTCTAGTACATCAAGATTTTGAAGAGCCTATTACTGGTTTAAACGCTTTTCCTAAAGATGAACGTCCTGGACAGGTAAATGCAGTATTCCAGTTTTATCATATCATGATTTCTATAGGCATGTTTCTTATAGGTCTCACGCTCTATGCAAGTTTTCTATGGTGGCGTGGCACCTTATTTGAGAAAAAATGGTTGCTTAAAATATTTGCATTCTCTGTGCTTCTTCCACAAATCGCTAATCAGGTAGGCTGGTTTGCAGCTGAGATGGGTAGGCAACCATGGATTGTCTATGGTCACTTAAGAACTGATGAAGGTTTCTCTCAAGAAGTTTCTTCTAATCAAATACTGTTTTCGCTCATCTTATTTCTAATAGTGTACGCGATCTTATTTTTACTCTTTATCTATTTTGTAAATAAAAAGATCAAGCACGGTCCTTATGATGAGGCACAAAATCCTAATGAATTTTTAAAATACGTTTAAAAGAATACTATGGAATATTTTTTAGGGATCGATTATCCCACACTTTGGTTTTTAGTAGTAGGCTTATTGTTTTCAGGTTATGCCATTTTAGAAGGCTTTGATTATGGTGCTGGTATGTGGCATTTATTTTTTAGAAAAGACTTAAGCAGGCGCATTGCCATCAATGCTATAGGTCCATTATGGGATGCAAATCAGGTATGGTTTATCATAGGTGCAGGTGCTTTATTTGCAGGTTTCCCAGTGATGTATGCGACCATGTTATCTGCAATGTATATTCCATTTATGCTGTTTTTATTATTGCTGGTTCTAAGATCATCTGCCATTAAATTTAGAAGTTCTGAAGAGATGAAATGGTGGCGCACCACTTGGGACATCATCTATTTTATATCCAATACATTAATCGCATTTTTATTAGGAGTCGTTTTAGGTAATGTTTTACAAGGTTTTGAAATAGGAGAAAACTATACTTATAAAGGTGGTATTTTCTTTGCTTTTCTAAGTCCTTATGCTATCATGGCTGGATTTACAACCTTATCATTATTTATGACCCAAGGTGCTATTTTCTTATTGCTTAAAACAGAAGGCAGACTACACAGCAGATTAACTTTTTTACTTAAAAAAGGGATGATTTTCTTTATCACTAGTTTTGCAGTAACCTCGTTATACACACTGATATTCTTACCAGGTGTGACTGATCGATTTAAGGAACAACCATTATTTTTTGCACTTCCTATATTAGCATTTCTAGCAGTGGCAAATGTGCCTCGATTGGTCTCTAAGAAAAAATATTTTCAAGCATTGATCTTTTCTTCTTTAACGATGGCCTTTTTATTAATGTTAGTAGCTTTTCAACTATATCCAGTATTATTACCATCAACGATAGATCCGGCTTTTAGCGTTACAATATACAATGCAGCATCTTCTCAAAAATCATTAGGAATCATGCTTACTATGGTAGTCGTAGGAGCTCCACTTCTTGCTGGATACCTTATCTTTTTATATAAAACATTTAATGGTAAAGTTCAATTAGACGATACCAGTTACTAGTCATAAAGTGTTATAATTACGCTTTCGCGAAAGCGAGATAAATCAACAAAAAGCCACCCATTAAAGGTGGTTTTTTTGATTAATAATCAGTTGCGTAACACAGGTTACAGTATTCACATTACAAGGCGATTACCTTTGATACAAAGCCTTAAAAAATGTCAAAAATAGTCATACTAGGAGCAGGGATTTCTGGACACGTTGCGGCATCGCATTTACGTAGAAAACTGTCTAAAGAGCATGAAGTAGTCGTGGTCTCACCTAATAGTAATTATCAATGGATACCATCTAATATATGGGTAGGAATAGGAAGAATGAAATCAAAAGAAATCTTATTTCCGCTTGCACCATTATACCGCAAAAAAAACATCACTTTTTTACAAGCCAAAGCAGTCTCCTTTCATCCGGAAGGAGATATTGAAGAAGTTAAACCCTATGTATTATCTGAATATGTGGTAGGAGAAAAAAAAGGCACTCAAGAAAAAGTAACTTATGATTATTTAATAAATGCCACAGGTCCTAAACTTAACTTTGAAGCTACAGATGGATTAATTCCTGGATCAAATAAAACTTATTCTGTTTGTACCTATGGTCATGCAGATCATGCCTGGCATGGATTAAATGAGCTGATTCAAGACATGAAAAAGGGTAAAAAAGCAAAGATCCTGATAGGTACTGGACATGCTAAAGCCACTTGTCAAGGCGCTGCATTTGAATACATTTTAAATGTAGAGCAAGAATTGCGCAAGCATAAAGTGCGTGACATGGCAGAAGTTACTTGGATTTCAAACGAATATCAACTAGGTGATTTTGGTATGGATGGTATGTTACTATCCTATGGCGGTATGACGATGAAGTCTAGTGAGATGGTAGAAATGATTTTTGAAGACCGTGATATTAAATGGATTCTAGGTGCTGGTGTAGATAAAATTGAAGATGGAGTTGCACATTATGAGAATCTGGATGGTGAATATAAAACCGAATCTTATGATTTTGCGATGCTTATCCCAGCCTTTTCAGGTCATGGTTTTAAGGCATTTGATAAAGATAATCAGGACATCACAAATAAACTTTTTAAAGGCTTTATGATTGTTGATGCAGACTATACATCAAAAACTTATGAAGAATGGTCTGTACAGGACTGGCCAGAGACTTATCAAAATCCTTATTATAAAAATATTTTTGCACCTGGTATTGCTTTTGCTCCACCACATGCCATCTCAAAACCGCGTAAAAGTAAAAATGGCACAGACATATCACCAGCACCACCACGTACCGGTATGCCATCTGGTATCACCGCAAAATTAGTAGCAGATAATATTATTGATTCCATAAAAAATGGGAAAGAATCATTAGATCATAAAGGTAGTTTAGGAAATATGGGTGCTGCTTGTATAGCATCTGCCGGATATGGTCTTACACAAGGTAGTGGTGTAAGTATTACCACCTACCCTATTGTACCTGATTATCATAAATATCCTAAAACACAAGGCCGACAATTGGGTAAAACCTTTGGAGAAATAGGACTTGCTGGTCACTGGCTCAAACTAGCATTACATTATGCATTTATTTACAAGGCAAAAATGAAACCTTTCTGGTGGTTAATTCCAGAATAAAAAATAGAACTCATGACAGAAAGAATATCAAAATCTCAAAGATTTAAGATGATGAATCCCATCATTCAGTTTTTTAAATTTATCTATCTCAGTATTAAAATTATGATTGTAGTAGCAGGCGGACATGGAGGAACACGTGAGGTAAAATAACAATCATAACAATTTATTGAAAGCCATCTATTAATAGATGGCTTTTTAAATTAAATAAGGTTGAGTAACATAGGTTACTCTACTCAGGAAAATAGAGGACTAAATTTGCTTTACTAATCTCTTGTAATGAAGAAAATCTTATTATTTATAACCTTTAGCATTGCGATATTAACGCAAGCGACAGCACAGCAAACTACTCTAATTTCAAAAGAAGAAGTTGCTGAAAAAGTGGTTAAAAACAACAATTCTATAAAAATATCTGAGCAAGAGTTTCTAGAAGCAAAAGCAGATTTTGATCAGACTAAAGCTGTTTTCTTGCCTAATATAACCGCAAGTCATACCGGTATTATTACCACTAATCCATTAATGGCCTTTGGTTCTAAATTAAATCAAGGAATCTTAACTCAAAACGACTTCAATCCAGATCTACTCAATAATCCAGATCAGGTTCAAAATTTTGCTACTATAATTGAAGTACAACAACCCTTAATTAATATAGATGGTTTGTACCAACGTAAAGCTGCAAGAGCCTCAATGGAAGCTGTTTTACTTAAAAAACAGCGCACAGAAGAATATCTATCCTTTGAAGTAGAAAACGCTTACATGCAATTACAACTAGCATACAAAGGAATTGCGGTGCTAGAAAAAGTTCAAAAAGCAGCTCAAGAAAATTTAAAACTAGCACAAAACAGATTAAAGCAAGGATACCTGCAACGTGCAGATGTATTAAACGTAGAAGTAAGACTTACAGAAGTTCAAAACCAATTACAAACTGCGCGTAGTAACGTGCAAAATGCGTCAGATTATCTTTCTTATTTAATGGATGACGATGGTTATACCATATACCAGCCTAGTGATAGCTTAACGATTAAAAACATCACTATAAAGGACAATAACTTTTCTGAAAACAGATCAGATATTAAAGCCATGCAGCTTGCTACTACTGCTTATGAAGCAGCAAACAAGGCAGACAAGATGGCTTTTCTACCTAGACTTAATGCATTTGGATCTTATGAGTTGTATGATGAAAATCTATTTCAAGCAAGTGCAAATGGATATGTGGTAGGTGCACAATTGAGCTGGGATCTTTTTAAAGGTTCTCAACGTATCGGTCAGGCAAATAAAAGTAAAGCTACTTTAGAAAAGTCAAAACTTGAATATGAGCAATATGTTTCAAAATCAAAATTAGAAATTAATAAAGCGCAGCGCATGCTTAATGATGCCGAAAATAAATTACAACTAGCACAACTAGCACTAGATCAATCTAAAGAATCATTACGCATACGTACCAATAGGTTTAAAGAAGGTCTTGAAAAAACATCAGATCTATTAAATGCCGAAACGCAATTTGCTCAAAAACAACTAGAATATTATCAAACGGTTTTTGAACTTAATTATGCTCAGGCGTATATCAACTTTTTAACTAAGTCAGAATAATAAACCCATTTAATAAAAGAGGCTAAGCTTTTTATTTATAAAATATAAAAAATGAAAAAATCATATATCCTATTCACTGCATTACTAGCCTTACTAACAATAAGTTGTGGTGATAAAGAAACACAACCAGCGGTGGACAATACTCCTGCAATTCCTGTAACGGTACAAGCTGTAACTGATAATAATAGTAGTCCTTTTCTAGCGGTAAGCGGTAAAGTTCAAGCAGCAAATAGCGCACAATTAAGTACTCGCATGATGGGGTTTGTCAATGACGTTCCTGTAAATGTAGGTGATCAAGTTAAAAAAGGTCAGTTATTAGTGGCTATTAATAATGCCGATTTACAGGCAAAAAAAGGACAAGTAAACGCTAGTATTACCGAAGCTACTGCAGCATTTAATAACGCTCAAAAAGATTACAACAGATTTAAAAATCTCTTTGCAGATAATAGTGCGTCGCAAAAAGAACTAGATGACATTACGGCAAATTTTAATATGGCCAAGGCTCGTCTAGAAGGTGCACAGCAAATGAAAAACGAAATCAATGCTCAGTTTGCTTATTCTAATATAACCGCGCCTTTTAATGGTGTTATTACTAGCAAAAACATTAAAAAAGGTGACATGGCAAATCCTGGACAGCCGTTACTTTCTATAGAAGCGCCTGGCGATTTTGAAGTAATGGCTATGGTACCTGAAACTGAGATCTCTCAAATTAAAAAAGAAACAGAAGTACAGGTAACGATATCTTCCATTCAACAAACATTAACTGGTAAGGTAAAAGAAGTAAGTACATCTGCACAACAAACTGGTGGTCAGTATCTAGTAAAGATAACGATAGATAAAACAGATGTACCGGTTCTATCAGGCATGTTTGCCACTATTGCTTTCCCTGTTGAAAGAAAAGCTGCAAATCATAATGTTTTAATACCTGCCACGGCACTTATTACAAAAGGTCAACTTACTGGTGTGTACACCATCAGTGAGAATAATACAGCTATGCTACGCTGGTTGCGATTAGGTAGAACTCTAGGTGATCAAGTAGAAATATTATCAGGACTTAATGCAGATGAAAAATACATTACCTCATCAAATGGTAAGCTATTTAACGGTGTAAAAGTGACTATACAATAATTCAATATTGCGTTAAGGATAGTAGTGAAAATCCTTTTTGTGGTTTTTTTCGCTTTCGCGAAAACTGCCTTCAAAAAGATTGTAACGGATAGCCTGTTAAAACGCCCAAAAAATATATCTAATGAAAGAAGGATTAGCTGGTAAAGTTGCCAAAGTCTTTATGAATTCAAAGCTGACTGTGCTCTTAATGATCGTCTTTATGGCCGTAGGAGTATACAGCTCATTTTTAATACCACGTGAAGAAGAACCACAGATCGATGTACCTATGGCAGATATCTTTGTAGGATATCCAGGTGCTAGCCCTACTGAGGTGGAATCTCGTGTTATTAAACCACTGGAGCAACTTATTTCTAACATCAAAGGTGTCGAATACGTCTACTCTACTTCTATGAAGGAACAAGGAATGGTGATTGTGCAGTTTTATGTGGGCGAGGATATTGAACGCAGTTTTGTGAAACTCTATAACGAGATCAATAAACACATGGATCAAATGCCTGAAGGCGTGACCATGCCACTGGTAAAAACACGTGCCATAGATGATGTCCCGATGCTAGGCCTTACTTTATGGAGTGAGAATTATAGCGATTATCAACTAGGACAGATGGCTCATGAATTAGAGGCCGAAATAAAGAAAATAAACGATGTCGCTATCACACATAAAATAGGTGGTAGAGAACGTCAACTAAGAGTTGTTTTAGATAAGGATAAACTAGCCTCTAGTGGTCTAGACCTTATGCAAGTCTCTCAAATGATTAAGGCTAATAACGCCCAACTTAACGCTGGAAAATTTGATAAAAACGACACCGAGTTTATCGTTAACACTGGTGATTTTCTAGCCAGTACTACTGATGTTGAAAACCTTGTAGTTGGTGTGCAACAAAATCAACCTATCTATTTAAAACAAGTCGCTCAAATAATTGATGGACCAGAGGTACCTCAAAGTTATGTGAGTTTAGGCTTTGGTCAAGGAAGTGATAAAAAAACCGATTTCTTATCTGAATATCCAGCGGTAACTATATCTGTTGCAAAACGTAAAGGTGCAGATGCTATGAAAATTGCAGATGTCATTATTGCCAAAGTTGAACACCTGCGCAAAACCTTAATACCAGATGATGTGCAAGTAGAAATTACACGTAATTATGGCGAGACGGCATCTCATAAAGTGTCAGAATTATTATTGCACCTTATAGGTTCTATTATTGCTGTAACCTTTGTTGTAATGCTAGCGATGGGCTGGCGTGGTGGACTCGTTGTATTTCTTTCTGTACCGATCACGTTTGCTTTAACTTTATTGAGTTATTACATGCTGGACTACACCTTAAACAGGATCACCTTATTTGCATTAGTGTTTGTAACCGGTATTGTAGTAGATGATTCCATCATTATAGCAGAGAATATGCACCGGCACTTTAAAATGAAGCGATTGCCTTTTAAAGATGCTGCCTTATATGCTATAAACGAAGTAGGGAACCCTACTATCCTAGCAACCTTTACGGTAATCGCATCTGTATTACCTATGGCTTTTGTATCTGGATTAATGGGACCTTATATGGCACCTATGCCTATAGGAGCTTCCATTGCCATGATTATATCTTTATTTGTAGCCTTAACCATCACTCCATACTTAGGTTATATATTCTTAAGAGAAAAGACAAAAAAGGTAGAGTTGAAAAAACAGAAAAACCACTTGAAGAAACTCTTATTTATAGACTGTATAATAAATTTGAGCGTCCTTTAATGGAAAATCGTTTCAAACGATGGTTATTTCTAGGTGGTACTTTTTTGATTTTACTAGTTACCATGGGATTGTTTTTCACAAATTCTGTTGCGGTAAAAATGTTGCCATTTGACAATAAAAACGAGTTTCAAGTGGTCATAGATATGTCTGAAGGTACAACACTAGAACGCACTGGTGTGGTCGCTCAAGAAATATCTCAGTATTTATCTACTAGACCAGAAGTAGTCAATTATCAAAATTACATCGGGACATCTGCACCTATCACTTTTAACGGACTAGTGCGTCATTATGATTTGCGTGGTGGAAGTAATATGGCAGACATTCAAGTTAATTTGATTGACAAGGAAAAACGTAGTGCACAAAGTCATGATATCGCTAGCTTATTGCGTCCTGATATTCAAAAAATCGCTGCGAAGTATAATGCTAATGTAAAACTAGTTGAAGTACCGCCAGGACCACCAGTGCTATCTACAATTGTTGCAGAAATTTATGGTCCTGATTATGAGCAACAGATTATTGTAGCAAATGAGGTTCAAAATATTTTAAAGAACACGGATGATGTAGTTGATATAGACTGGATGGTAGAAAACGACCAAACTGAATATCAATTTACTATCAACAAAGAAAAGGCAATGTTATATGGCGTGGCACCGCAGCAAATAGCATATACCATGCATCTAGCATTATCTGATAGACCTGTAACTAATTTATATGATGAAGATGCAGTACAGCAAATAGGTATCGTACTAGCACTAGATGAAAAAGAGAAGTCAACGATTCAAGACATTTCACAACTTAAAGTTGCTTCTAATCAGGGAACCATGGTACCTATTGCAGACTTAGTAGAGATCAGTGAGTCTATAAGTGCAAAAAGTATTTATCGTAAAAATCAAAAAAGAGTCGTTTACGTCATGGCAGATATGGCAGGAGAACTAGAAAGTCCTGCATATGCTATCCTAGGCATGGAAGAAAAATTAAAATCAATTCCTATGCCTGAAGGCTACAGTATTAGCGAAATGTATTTAGGTCAACCAGATTTTGAAGATGATTATACGGTAAAATGGGATGGCGAATGGCAAATAACATTAGAAGTATTTAGAGATCTGGGAATTGCATTTCTAGGAGCCATCATCTTAATCTACATATTGATTGTAGGATGGTTTCAAAATTTTAAAGCACCTATCGTTATGATGGTGGCCATACCGTTATCCCTAATCGGTATTATTTTAGGTCACTGGATTATGGGTGCTTTCTTTACCGCAACATCTTTTATAGGAATGATAGCCCTAGCCGGCATTATGGTTAGGAACTCTGTACTATTAATAGACTTCATTAATTTAAGAACTGCCGAAGGTGTGCCTCTTAAACAGGCTGCTATTGAAGCTGGTGCGGTACGTACCACTCCTATCTTGCTTACAGCAGGTACAGTTGTTATAGGAGCATTTGTCATACTATTTGACCCTATTTTTCAAGGGTTGGCAATATCATTAATGGGTGGAACTATTGTGTCTACTGTATTGACCTTACTGGTAGTACCATTAGTTTATTATATGATAGAAAAGAAAAATTATAAATAATAAAATCAAGCAATGTTAAATACATATTTTAGAGTAATCGTAGGTACCATGGTACTTTTAAGCGTGGTGTTAACCGTTTATGTAAACCCAAACTGGATGTGGTTTACGGTATTTATAGGTGTTAATCTTATACAGTCTGCATTTACAAAGTGGTGTTTACTAGAAACTATTCTAGTAAAATTAGGAGTTAAGAAAGAAGCAAAAGGTTGTGCTGTTAATCCATAACAGGATTTAAAGAATATGCGATAATAGATTTTTATAGATTCACTTCAAATAAATTCCCTATTAATGCTGTAATTCCCATGGCCAGTGTACCCCATAAAGTCACTCTAAAAATGGCTTTCAAAACACTAGAACCACCTGCACGCGCAGCAACAACACCTAACAAGATTAAAAACACTATAGCAAATACATACTGAACATATTCCATCAGATCAAGAGGTGACATATAAGCAACAACCACTGGCAAGAAACCACCGACTGTAAAAGCAATACCTGAGGACAAAGCTGCCTGTAAAGGTTTAGCTTCGGTCTGTTCTGATATCCCTAGTTCATCTCTTGCATGAGTTCCTAGGGTATCATGTGCTGTTAACTGCTTTGCGACTTCTATTGCTGTAGCTGGATTTAAACCTCTTTCTTCATAGATTTTAGCAAGCTCTACTAACTCTTGCTCTGGCATATCTATCAGCTCTTGTTTCTCGCGTTTTAAATCAGCTTGCTCTATATCTGTTTGAGAGCTAACAGAAACATATTCACCAGCAGCCATAGATAAAGCTCCTGCCACTAACCCAGCGACACCAGCAAGTAAAACTGGTTCTCTCGTAGTGCTCGCTGCGGCAACACCTATGATGATACTAGCCGTAGATAAAATCCCATCATTTGCTCCTAACACAGCAGCTCTCAACCACGCACTACGATTGATATAATGTTTTTCTTTAGTATGCATAGTTTTTAATGATCGTGACTACCAGATTCTCCGACTAGATTAAAAGCACCTTTAATTAAAAAATTAGTTTCATCGTTGAATTTAGAATCGGTTACTATTTCAATATACTGATTTAATTGTTGACCTATTTCAACTTCAACTTGTGTAAAATAATAGCCTGCATTAGTAGTTTCATCTAGTATCAACACATAATTTTCATTGTCCATATTTGCAACAGCTGTTTCTGGTAACGCTTTCGCGGAAGCGGAATCAATCACAATTCCTGCCTCAACAAACATACCTGTTAGAAAATGTATTTCCTTTTCATTATTTATGTGTCCATGAACCTTTATAGTTCTATTATCTTCAATCGTGGTACCGATAAGATGAACGTCGGCAAGGAAAGTTTCATTTGATGACTCTGGGATTTTAAAATTAATCTTTTGTCCTTTTTGAAGTTTCAGAATATCTTTTTCAAAAACCGATAATTCTAGATGTAAGTGATCATTATCGATTATTTCTAGAATTGCTGTTGCAGGTGATACATAGGTGCCTCTAGTTACATTAACTTTAGTAATACTTCCAGAGATAGGTGCATAAATATTAACTACAGATACAATCGTACCTGCTTCTACATTAGAAGGAGATATATTTAACATTTGTAATTGCTTGCGCAATCCAGTGTATCTAGCGTTTATAGTTTTATAAGAACTTTCTGCTTTTAAGAAACTTTTTTGAGAGGTAATGTTTTCATCCATCATAGTTTGGTGTCTCTCATACTCCACTCTCAAATAAGTCATTTGCTCCTTAACTTCCAGATACTCTTGCTGGATCTTAACAAAATCTGGATTCTCAATTGACACTAAAACCTGTCCTTTACGCACCTTATCACCTATTAATAACGGAGTTGATTTAATATAACCGCCCATAGTTGCATTTACGACCGCTCTATTTTCTGGTGGCACATCTATCATTCCGGTTGTTTTTACAGTTATAGGAAAAGGTTGCTGGATCAGTTTTCCCAGTGTCATATTACTATTTTCAAACTGTGCTGTAGATACAAATATCCTATCATCATTGCGATGAGTGTCTGACGTTTGACTATCTAAACTTGTAGATTCTTTTTCACCACAACTGGCTAGAACCAGTAATAGAATTATAAAAGTGTATTTATTTATAATGCGTTGCATGTCTTTAATTTTATAAGGTTAAGTAATTGATTTCTATTACTACATTATTGTATTGATTTAACTGCTCTAGATAATCTAGTTTGATCTCATAGGCTCCTTCTAGGCTTTGTATAAATTGATAAAAATCAATCTCACCATTCTTAAAGCTTCCTTGCGCGGTTTTGAGGATTTCATCAGACAGCGCGGTGCCTTCTTGCTCATAATATAATAGCGCATTATTTAATTGATTTCTTCTTACCATAAGAGCTTCATATCGAGCCTTTAATTGAATATCATATTCATTATACTCTTGAGATGCAATTTGCTGCGCTATACCTGATGCTTTAATTCGTGAGGACTGTCCTCCAAATAGAAGAGGAATTTTTAAACCTACCTGATAACCATATAAACTACTATTCAGTTCAGAATTAGTTCCTTGAAAATAATGAAGACTGATATCTGGTAATAATTGTTTTTTCTCTAATTGCCTTTGTGCATCTAATAAAGAAATTCGGTTGCGATAATAATCCAATTCTACACTAGACTCAACATCGATCCTTTCTAGAGGGATTTTTAGATCTTTTTCTGCAACCAATATAAGAGTATCAGATGACTGCACTAGCTTCTTTAACTCGTTATAACTTAACACAACATCTAGCCTTGACTCTAGATATTTAGTATTGATCTGTTTCTGTTTTGAGGCAGCTGTTATTTTTTCTAAATAATTAGTCTCACCTAGTTCAAAGCGTCTGGTCGCCATACTTGAAAAGTTAGTATATAAACTATCGAGAGTTTTAAGTGCCACCTCTTTTTTTCTAGCGATTTGATACTGATAATAAGCAATGGTTACTTTTCTTTCAATATTCTTTTTATTGATATCCTTTGCACTGGTTACCAATGCTAAATTTGCTTCATTCACTTTCTTTTGAGTAAAATAAACCGTTGGAAACTTAAAATCTTGTTGAATACCTAAAACTCTCAACGGCTTATTATTAATCGCGAGGTTGTTTTGATCAAACTCATAATACAACTGGGTTTTATCAAAACTAAATGCACTATTAACTAGCTCATTAGACTGATCCACTTGTAATTCTTGTGCTTTGATACTGGCATTATTCTCCAACGCCATAGGAATCAAGGTTTCTAAATCTATAGGCTGTTGTTGTGCCTGACCCATTGCCGCGATTGAAAAAATCATTAAGCTAGTCGTTACTATTCCATTACGGCTTGTAGCTGACTTAACTTTAGGCTTATTAAAATAAGCATATAACACTGGTAGTACTATTAGGGTAAGTAAAGTTGCAGTTATCAAACCACCTATAACAACGGTTGCAAGTGGTCGTTGTACCTCAGCACCAGCATTGGTCGATATTGCCATAGGTAAAAAACCTAATGCAGCAGCCATAGCGGTTAACAATACTGCACGTAACCTATCTTTAGTTCCCTGTTTTATAAGATCATTAATATTGTTAAACTGACCTTCTTTTTTCAACTCTTTAAAATGTTCTATTAAAACGATACCATTTAACACTGCAATACCAAACAATGCTATAAAACCTACTCCTGCAGATATACTAAAAGGCAAATCTCTTATCCACAATAGTAAAACACCACCTACCGCAGCCAGTGGTATAGCCGAGTAAATAATCAACGCCTCTTTAACCGATTTAAATGCAAAATAAAGAAGTATAAATATTAAAATTAAGGCAATAGGTACTGCTACCAGTAGTCTGGACTTTGCGCTCTGTAAATTTTCAAACTGACCACCATATGTGATGTTATAACCTACTGGTAATTCTACATTATCATCAATTAATTTTTGAACATCATCTACCACAGACTGTAAATCGCGGTTACGTACATTGACACCTACTACAATTCTACGTCTAGTATCATCTCTAGAAATTTTTGCAGCTCCTTTTTGATAGGTTATCTCTGCAAGTTCACTTAAAGGAATCTTGCCGCCATTAGGCACATCAATGTAAAGATTTTTTAAATCTTCAATATCCTGTCTATTTTTTTTATCTAGCCTGAGGACTAAATCAAATCGTTTCTCACCTTCAAAAACGCTACCAGCCTGGCGACCGGCAAATCCCATAGCAATCATGTCATTTACTTCTTGAATGTTAAGACCATATCGAGCTATTTTTAATCTGTTGAATTTCACATTCATTTCAGGCAATCCAGCTATCTTCTCTACAGACACGTCTGCAGCCCCAGGAACGTTTTCTATTAAGGTTCCTATTTCATTACCTTTTTTAGTTAACACATCCAGGTCGTCGCCAAATATTTTAATGGCAATATCTGCTCTTACACCTGTAATTAACTCATTAAAACGCATCTCAATAGGTTGTGTAAATTCAACTTCCATTCCTGGAATAATGGCTAGCGCTTCTTTGAATTTGTCTGCTAATTCATCTTTTGTAGATGCAGATTTCCATTCACTTTTTGGTTTTAAAACTATAATAACATCGCTTTCTTCCATAGACATAGGGTCTGTAGGAACCTCTGCAGCACCTATACGAGTTACCACTTGTTTCACCTCAGGAAATTCATCTAGTAATATAGATTCTATTTGTGTTGTAATCGCCACCGTATTACTTAATGAAGTACCAGTTTTAAGTACTGGTTGTATAACAAAATCACCTTCATCTAGTGTAGGTACAAATTCACCGCCCATCGTGGCATATAAATAAATAGATAAGGATAATAAAAGAACTGCGATAGATAGGACGATGCGTTTACTTACTAATGCCCATTCAATAACAGGTTCATAAATTTTATGCAACCACTTCATTAATCGCACAGATATATTTTTATCTGATATTGTGGATGGTTTAAGAAAGATGGACGCTACTACTGGCACATATGTAAAACACAAAATCATCGCGCCTATCAATGCAAAACTAAATGTGAGTGCCATCGGTTTAAACATCTTGCCTTCTACACCAGATAAGGAAAGGATAGGTATGAAAACAATCAATATAATGAGCTGCCCAAACACTGCAGAGTTCATCATTTTTGATGCACCATTAATGGTAATTTTATCTTTAATGTATTGTTGATCCGCTTTCGCGAAAGCGAGAATCTCATCTTTCTTTCTGGTGATCTCAAAAGCAATAAATTCTACAATAATCACTGCTCCATCGATGATAATACCAAAGTCTATCGCTCCTAAACTCATAAGGTTTGCGTCTACCCCAAAAACGTACATAAGAGATAATGCAAATAATAAACACAACGGTATCACCGATGCTACTACAAGGCCTGATCGCCAGCTACCTAGTAATAAAACAACAATAAAAATGACGATTAAACATCCTAATATTAAATTCTCTGAAACGGTAAATGTAGTCTTAGCGATTAATTCACTGCGATCGAGGAAAGCGTTTATATAAACACCTTCAGGCAATGACTTAGATATTAATTCTACTCGTTCTTTAACAGCATCGATGACTTTTTTAGAGTTTGCATCCTTAAGCATCATGACCTGTCCTAGCACTTTCTCGCCTTCACCATTACCTGTAATGGCTCCAAAACGTGGTGCGCTTCCATAATCTACAGTCGCTACATCTTTTATGTAAATGGGGAAATTATCACTATTCTTAACGACTATATTATTAATATCATCGATGGAGGATATTAATCCTTCTCCTCTTATAAAATAAGCCTGATTTACTTTTTCTATATAACTACCACCAGAAATACTATTGTTCATTTCTAGGGCTATAAATACTTCTTGCGATGTGATATCCATCGCGTTTAATTTTTCTGTATTAATAGCAACTTCATATTGCTTTAAAAATCCACCCCATGTATTGACCTCTACCACGCCAGGTATACCAGATAATTGCCTTTTTACTATCCAATCCTGTATGGTACGCAGGTCTTGTGCAGTATACTGATCTTTATAACCTGGCTCTACATCAAGTATATATTGATATATCTCACCTAGTCCTGTGGTTATAGGTCCCATTTCAGGTGTTCCAAAACCTTCTGGAATTTTCTCTGTTGCAGATTTTATCTTCTCGGCAATAAGCTGTCTGGGAAGATAGGTTCCCATATCATCATCAAAGACAATAGTAACCACGGATAATCCAAATTTTGAAACCGAGCGAATTTCCTGCACACCAGGTAAATTTGCCATTTCTAATTCTACAGGATATGTAATGAATTGCTCCATATCTCGTGTAGATAGATTACGAGATGTGGTAATTACCTGTACTTGATTATTAGTAACATCTGGTACGGCACCTATGGGAATTTGAGTAAGAGAATATAAACCGAATCCAATAATGAATACAGTAAATAGAAGAATAATGAGCTTATTCTTGATGCTGAAATTGATAATATTTGATAGCATTTTTCATAAATAATAAATGTTATTATCCTCTATAACACAATTGTGCAAGAGAATGAAATGGAATTAACACGGATATTTATTAAAACTTAGGCGGCTGGAATAGTCCATCACAATGCAATGATGAAGATGGTGCCTGATAAAAGAAATTATGCTTTTTATACTCTAATGGTTCTAATAATTTTAACTCTGACCTTTGAGTATTAAATACAATAGCTGTAATTGAAGTTAATTGAGACTGCTGTTGAAAAGGTAATTCTTCATGTTCCTCTTTTTCTTCTTGATGGTCTTGAGCATGTTCTGCCTTTAATTCTCCATAATGCTTTGCTATAAAGACGATAATATTATCTCCATATTCCTCATTATGAAATTGAGCGTGTTCTATAAATTCATCAATTTGTGAGATATCATTAATTTGTATCCCGAAGCTTTGCATCAGGATAATAATAGAAATAGATATACTAATTAATTTACTCACAATGGTAAATGTATAAAATTTAATTATATGGTTATGTAACATTTATAACCATAGGTATAAATTTAATAATTATGACTTACTATACCTGATTTTACTGGCTAAGATTATTACTTAACTACAGCTTATTATTAATCACAGCATTGTGATCCTGCCCATCATCTCAATCGAACTAATTATATACAATAACATATCGACCCATCACTTAATATAACGATTGTAATGAAAAATGGTATCCCACTTACATTCCAAATTATGTAAAAATTACTTATTTCAAATTTAAAATTACTGAGCTTTATATAAAAAAGGTCAAAACAAATTTTGAGCTAACTCAATTCCCTTTGACCTTTTTCAATGTATTCGTGACCTCGAAGAGACAGAGTTCAAACTTTTTGAATGATGATATTAACTTAATTCTCTCAAAATCAATGATTATGAATAATGCTTCCTCGCAAAGATTTAACCCCACTTCATCTTCTGTAATCTAACAGCATTTAAAATTGCAAGCAAGGCAACACCTACATCTGCAAAAACGGCTTCCCACATTGTGGCTAGTCCACCAGCTCCTAAAATGAGAACTATAATTTTTACGCCAAAGGCTAGAACAATATTTTGCCAAACAATACTTCTGGTAGAACGTCCTATTTTTATGGAGCGCGCAATCTTTGAAGGTTGGTCATTTTGAATAATAACATCTGCAGTTTCTATAGCGACGTCACTTCCTAGACCACCCATTGCCATACCAACATCACTTGCTGCCAAAACTGGTGCATCGTTGATACCATCTCCTATAAAAGCGACTTTTGTATCCGGTTGTGCTTTAAGCTTTTCTACTTCGTTAAGCTTATCTTCTGGCAACAAACCACCTTTTGCCCAATCAATGCCTAATTCTTTAGCAACCTGTTGGGTAATTGAATCCTTATCGCCAGAGAGCATTATAATTTTTGAAATTCCAGATTCCCTGATCTGTTTAATCGCTTGATGGGCATCTTCCTTCAGTTCATCGGCAATGGTAACATAGCCAGCAAATTTGCCATCGATACCCACCATCACGATGGACTCAATAATGCTATCGGTTTCAGCAGGAACATCTATGCTATTTGAAGTCATCAATGCTTTATTTCCTACCAAAACGGTTTTCCCATTTACACTTCCTTTTAATCCCTTACCAGCAATTTCAGATACTTCTGTAGCTTCATAGTCGGCACCTTCTGCCTTGTATTCCAGAATTGCTTTTGCAATAGGATGTGTGGATTGTTCTTCCATCGCCATCAGGTACTGCATAAATTCAGCTTCCGCAAAAGTGGATTTATTTACCACTTCCTTAATCTTAAAAACACCTTTGGTCACCGTTCCCGTCTTATCCATTACCACGGTATTCACCTTAGTCATTGCATCCAAAAATGATGCGCCTTTAAACAGGATTCCGTTGCGAGATGCAGCACCCAATCCACCAAAATATCCTAGCGGAATGGATATTACCAAAGCACAAGGACAAGAGATAACTAGAAAGATTAAAGCTCGATATAGCCAGTCTCTGAACACATAATCATCTACAACGAAATACGGTAAAAAGGTCAGACCTATGGCTAAGAAAACTACAATAGGCGTGTAAACACGAGCAAATTTTCTAATAAACAACTCGGTTTTAGATTTACGAGCGGTGGCATTCTGCACCATATCTAGAATACGTGCGATAGAGCTGTCCTTGAACTCCTTAGTAGTTTCTACCTCAATAACTCCATCAAGATTGATACTTCCTGCAAATACAGATGCTCCTTTCTGGACGGTATCCGGTTTACTTTCTCCGGTAAGAGCAGCGGTATTGAAAGAACCTTTATCTGAAAGTAATATTCCATCAAGAGGCACTTTTTCTCCTACGCGTACTTGAATTTTTTCGCCTATCTCAACCGTCTCAGGATTAACCGAAATGAAGTCGCCATTTCGATATACTAACGCCTCATTAGGTCGCACATCTAATAAAGCCTTGATATTTCCTTTTGCTCGGTTAACCGCTGCTTGTTGAAATAATTCGCCCACGGCATAAAACAACATTACAGCTACACCTTCTGGGTATTCTCCTATGGCAAATGCGCCCAAAGTTGCAATGGACATTAAAAAGAACTCCGTAAAGAAATCTCCATTCATAATACTGTTCCAACCTTCTTTTATTACAGGGAAGCCAACAGGGATATAAGCTACGGTGTACCATACGATTCTTACCCATCCTTTAAAGAAGGGAAAAGTGTCAAAATAATCAACTGCAATACCTATTATAAGCATTACAAAACTGAAAATCGCAGGAATATATGTTTTCAAATTAGACACTTCGTCTGGACTACTATGATTGTGACCGTCATCGTGGCTGTGCTCGCCAGAATGTTTTTGCGTGTCTAAGTCTCTTAAGTTTACTTTTTTCTTTTTCATTTACTATTGAATAAATTAATTATGTCATTTGGCATAGGCATACGTTTTAATGGTGGCACATTTGAACCTCCTGTATTTCCTAGTGGCACGTGATTAATAAACGACTTCCAACCACCAACAACTAATCTGATTATTTGACCAAATACTTCTTTAGTATTCTTTTGCATAAACCCAAATTTCAACATTAACCAATGTGAATAGGTATGTTCAATGGGATAAGATTGACCTATAATATGACTCCTTTCTAAATGATGCCAGGCAATATCAAATTGTTCCATTTTTAAATTATTGCGGTACAACTCTAATTCTTTACAATATGCCTGTTTTAGATGTCTTGGTATTTTAATATTTAACGTCATATCCAATGATTTTTTATAAAAGTAGTTTAATAACTAGTGCAACAGAAGTGCATTTATTGCCCACTACATTTCTCGCATATTCCCTTTACAACAAGGTTTACATCTTCGGCTATATAGCCGTCAGGTACTTTGATTTGTGGAATTTTATGTTCCGTAAGACATACTGTTTCATTGCAATTGTTACAATGAAAATGTAAGTGTAAATCTTGTTCAATCTCACAGTTACAACCCTTTTCGCACAAGGCATACTTTGAAATGCCTGTGCCATCATCTATTTGGTGTACAATTTTCTTTTCTTCAAAGGTTTTGAGCGTACGATATAGTGTGGTGCGTTCCGCTTTCGCGAAAGCGGACTCAATATCTGTTAGTGCTACTGCAATTTCCTTTTCAGCCAAATACTTATAAATCAAAATGCGCATCGCCGTAGGACGTACTTGATAATTTTCTAATGTTTTTTCTATTTCTGTCATTTGATACTTTTTAATGGCTATGTTCTGCTTCTCCTTTTTTCATTTCTGCCATTAGGTAATAGGCATTATTCATAGCATATTGCTCATCTTTTTTATTTGGTCCTAAAAAGCTAACGGCTACCCAATCTCCATCTTTTGCTCCTGTTACAATTTCTATAGGAACAAAGCTCCAGTCATTACCTTCTTTCATCGCCTTAAAAACAAAAGCTTTTTCTCCTTCAATAGAAATTGCACTTTCTGGAAATGCCGTGGTGGTTGCATTATCTGTTTGGATACGTCCTTGAATATACATTCCGGGAATAAGGTTTCCAGCCTTATTTTCTATTTCCGCGTGCACGTGCAATGCTTTTGGGTTTTCCTCAAAAGTTTTGCTTATCGAGTAAATTTCTGCTGAGAGTTGTTTTCCAGGAATGGACTGGACATTGAACGTTACTTTTTGTCCTTTCTCAATTTTATAGACATCTTTTTCAAAAACCATCAAATCTGCGTGTACGTGAAGCGTGTTTACTATATCCATTAAGTCTGTTTGTGGCTCTACATACTGACCGGTTTTTATTTCTACTTTTTGCACAAATCCTTCAATGGGACTGCGTAGCGCTACACGCTGATAAATCGTTCCATTTCTGACACCTGAAGCATTTATGTTAAGTTGTTTTAACTGAGCTTCCAGACCATTTACCATCGCGAGCGAGGCTTTGTATTCGGCTTCTGCACTTTGAAAATTAGCACCGCTACCTACACCAGCATCATAAAGGGTTTTCTGTCTGTCAAAAGATTTTTTAAGAAACTGACTATTGCTGTATGCGTTAAGATACATCGTTTGTTTCTCAATAATGCTGGGATGTGATATGTAGGCAACAACTTGCCCTTTCTTAACTTCATTTCCTTCTATAACCTCGATAGAAACGACGTTTGCACCTATTACAGTTGTAATAGTTGCCTCATTTTGTGGTGGCACTTCTAGCTGTCCATTAGCCTCTACATAACCATTCATACTGCGCGTTTGTAATGTATCTATAGACATCTGCAAAGCCTCGAACTGTCTTGTAGTCAACATTACTTCTTCGCCTTCAGCGTGATTTTCTTCATTATGTTCACCATCGCTATGTTTAGATTCAGATTCCGAATGTTCATCACCCTTTTTAGACGTTTCATTTTTTGTGTCTCCACAAGCTGTCATTGTGATAACAATCAATAGCAGCCCAATCCATTTATATGTTTTTAAGTTTTTCATTTTATAAGGTATAATATTCAAGTTTGAACAATGCAGTTAAATACTGGTCTAGCGCTTCTAGCGCATCCATTTCTGTTTGTATGGCATCACGAATAATCTGGGTAAATGCAGCGTAGTCTACCGCACCTTCTCGATAAGCCAGTAATGCTCCTTTACGTTGCTCTTTTGCAAGTGGTAAGGATTCATTTTTGTAAAATTGCCAAGCTTCTTCCCACTTCTGATAGGCTTGAACCGCTTGTTGATATTCTGATTCAATCTGTCGCTCTTTAAAATCTGCATTAGTGCTGACTATTTGGCTTTCAATTTTTGCAGCTTTAGCTCGACTTCTATCGGAACCAGAAAAAAGAGGTATGGATATACCTGCTTGATAGGTATAAAACCCACTATTTCCATTTACTTGCTGTATGCCGCCTTGTAAATTAAATGTAGGTAACAAATTTGCCCGTGCTACATCATAATTAGCTTCGGCTTCATCCACACGCTTTCGCGAAAGCAATAATTCTGGATGCTCATTTAAATCCTTATTATAATTAAAACCAAGGACATTAGATTGATAGTCATCGGGCACCGTATAAATAATCTCCGAACCTAACCAAAGATTTAGTTTCTGCAATGCTATGCTATAATCTCGTTGTGCTTGATGATATTTATTTTTAATTTGCAATGCTTGATTTTTTGCAGAAGCAAATTCTAATCGTGAGATGGCTTCTACTTCCAAATTTAGTTGGACTGCTTTTGAAAACTGACTGTAAATCGAGTCTAGTTCCTTGTACAATTTCATCTTACGTTTTTGCTGAAAAGCTTCTGACCACGCATTTTTTACCTCTTGAGTAACTTGAAGTTCGGTAAGATTATAAGCCGCTTCAGCTAGAGCGATACGTTGTTTTTGCAATCGCTTTTTTGCGCCAATACCTAGTAAATCAATATTTTGCTGTCCGATTCCTAATAAGGTATAAATTCCCTGACCATTTGCTACTTCTTCTCCACCAGTAAAAACTTGTGTACTTCCCAATTCGTAAGCACTAGCCTTGAGCACATTTTGACGTCGTATTTCTAATTTACCAGTTTGCAATGATGGGTAATTCTTTTTTGCAAGAACTACAGCACTATCTAGGGCAATCTCTGGATAGCCTTGTTGCTGCAAAATAGTTGTATCCAATCTTCTCGTCATTTCTTGTGCTCTTGCACTTGGTATGAAAAAGAACAAACAGAGAACTGCTGTGGCAGTTACATAATGTGGATTGAGCTTCATTTTGCGTTCCGAACGCTTTTCTACCCATTGATAAAATATAGGAAGAATAAAAAGTGTAAGTAAGGTAGAGGTCAATAATCCACCTATAACTACGGTTGCAAGTGGCCGTTGTACTTCTGCACCAGCAGATGATGATATGGCCATAGGCAAAAACCCAAGAATATCTGTAAATGCGGTAAGCATAATAGGTCGTATCCTGCGCTTTGTTCCTTCTACAATTCTGTCTCGTAAGTTTGTGACACCTTCTTCTTTTAATTCATTAAGACCGCTTATCATTACAAGTCCATTGAGGACCGCAACCCCAAAGAGCACAATAAAACCAACACCTGCCGAAATACTAAATGGCATATCACGTAACCATAGTGCAAATACACCACCTATAGTTGCCATAGGAATTGCGAGATAAATCATTAACGTCTGCGGAAATGATTTTAAGGCAAAATAGATAAGTATAAAAATAAGTAGGAGCGCAATAGGCACGACGGTTTGCAATCGATTACTAGCACGTTCCAAATTCTCAAAAGCACCACCATAGCGCAAGAAGTAACCAGATGGTAATTCAAATTGCTCATCCAGTCTCACTTGTATATCCTCTACAACAGATTTTACATCACGACCTCTAATATTAATACCTACATAGGTTCTTCTATTTGTATTGTCGCGACTTATTTGCATAGGTCCAGGTTCATAAGAAACGTTTGCCACTTCCTTTAAAGGGATTTGAGCTCCTGAAGGTAAATTGATAAATAGATTTTGAATGTCATTGATGCTAGTTCTGTTTTCAGCTTTTAATCGCACAACAAGGTCAAATCTTTTTTCTCCTTCAAATATGACACCTGCTTTACCACCAGCAAATGAGGCTTGTACCACGCTATTAAGCTGATTGATTTCTAATCCATATTGCGCTAGTTTATTCCGATTGTAGTTTACAGTTATTTGAGGCAAGCCGTCTGTTGCTTCCACCTTCATATCTGCCACACCAGGAACGCTTGCAATAATTCTACCCATCTCTTCGGCTTTGCTAGCCAGTATATCTAGGTCTTCGCCAAAAAGCTTTATAGCAACATCTTCACGCACACCTGTGAGCAACTCATTAAATCGCATTTCTATAGGTTGAGTGAATTCAAAATTTACACCAGGCACAATGCTCACGGCTTCCTTCATTTTATCCAGCAGTTCTTCTTTTGAACTAGCAGATGTCCACTCGTCACTAGGTTTTAAAATCACAAATACATCTGCAATGTCCATAGGCATTGGGTCTGTAGGAACATCTGCAACACCTATACGGCTTATGATGGTTTTTACCTCTGGAAACTCAGATTTTACAATACGTTCAATCTTTGTTGTGGTTTCGATAGTTTCAGTAAGTGAACTTCCCGGTTTTAAAATAGCGTGAAATGCTAAATCACCTTCATCTAATTGTGGTATAAATTCTCCACCCATTCTTGTAAAAGCAAAAATGGCAACCGCAAAAAGTGCAACGGCAACACTTACAATTATCTTTCCTTTGCTTAGGGATTTAGTGAGAAGCGGTTCGTACTTACGTTCTACCCAATGGACTAATTTATCTCCGTATGATTTTTTATCGTTCTTAGGCACTCGTAAGAATAATGCCGAAACCATTGGGACATAAGTAAGACACAATATCATTGCACCTATCATTGCAAAAATGAATGTGAGCGCCATAGGCTGAAACATTTTACCTTCAACTCCTTCTAGAGCTAGAATAGGAAGAAACACAATAAGTATGATGAGCTGACCAAAAAAGGCTGCATTCATCATTTTTTTGGATGCCTTTGCAGCTATTTCGTCATTAAGTGATTTTCTGTTTTCCGCTTTCGCGAAAGCGTCACTCTTATCAACTTCCTGTTTTTTAACGATGTATGAATACATCAAAAAAACGGTGGCTTCTACAATGATTACAGAGCCATCTACAATGATTCCAAAATCAATAGCTCCTAAGCTCATTAAGTTTGCCCATACATCAAAAACGTTCATCAAAATGAATGCAAAAAGAAGAGATAGTGGAATGGTAGAGGCCACAATAAGACCACCACGCCAGTTTCCTAATAAGAGCACTAATACAAAAATCACTATTAGTCCACCTTCCAGTAAATTACCAGTTACCGTTCCAGTAGTTTCTGCAATTAATTCACTACGGTCTAGAAATGGAACAATGCTCACGCCTTCTGGTAGAGATTTTTGAATTTGCTTCATTCGAGTCTTCACATTCTCGATAACCTCATTAGAGTTTGCTCCTTTGAGCATTAGAATCATTCCGCCTACGGCTTCGCCTTTACCGTCCTTAGTTAGTGCACCATAACGTACAGCACTTCCTATATTCACTGTCCCTACATCTTTAACTTTGATAGGAATACCATTAACGGTTTTTACTACCATATTCTCAATGTCAGAAGTAGTTCTTGCTAGACCTTCGCCACGTATAAAGTTTGCTTGATGATTACGCTCTATATAAGCGCCTCCCGTATTTTGATTGTTGTTTTCTAAGGCAGAAAAGACGTCAGATATTGTGATACCTATGGCACGGAGCTCATTAGGATCTACAGCCACCTCATATTGCTTTTGATTACCACCAAAGGCATTGACTTCTACCACACCTGGCACCATAGACATCTGGCGACGTACAATCCAGTCTTGTATCGTACGCAGTTCTGTTGCGGTATATGTATCACGCATTTTATCATCTACCTCAAGGGTATATTGATAAATCTCTCCTAATCCAGTAGATATAGGCCCCATTGCTGGTTCTCCAAATCCTGCTGGTATCTGTTCTTGTACTTCGGGCAGTTTTTCGGCAACTAACTGTCGTGGTAAATAGGTGCCAATATCGTCATCGAATACGATAGTAACCACTGATAGCCCAAAACGAGATACAGAGCGTATCTCTTGAACATTAGGTAAATTACTCATCGAAATTTCGACAGGATAGGTTACAAATTGCTCAATATCTTCAGTCCCTAGATTAGGTGATTGAGTGATTACCTGTACTTGGTTATTTGTAATATCGGGCACAGCATCAATAGGTACTTGTGTCATACTCCATATACCTGCACCGATAAGTACAAATGTGAGTAACCCAATAATAAATTTATTATTGATTGAAAAATCAATGATTTTATTAATCATATAATTGTGGTATTAATTCAGTTAATAAATGGGTGTACGCTTTCGCGAAAGCGAAAACATATAATATCTCCCAAAGGGAAACATCACTACAGGATATAGCTATCCTATAAAAACTGAATTATGCCCGTGGTGGTTGGAATAGGGAAAGGGAAATATCCTTACCTATACTGTCAAAATAAACTGTAGAAAGTTTATAGTCTGCAGGATGGTATAGGTCTAAGACATTTAACCCAAAATCCAACGTGTGAACGTGACAGCAATGACAATGACAAAAAGGAGAACACATATCAAGTAGGTTGTGGTCGTGATCGTCAGTATCATTTTGTGATAATTCTATTTGCGTGCTATACTCAGAAGAGTCAACATTTGCATCACTACAAGGCGCAAAATTAAGCGCGAGCAGATAAAATGAGAATATGAGCGTAAAAATTTTCACAACACAAAGATAACAGAATTATAATGCAACTGGTGTGCAAAGGTTTTTATTTGATTTCCTCAATAACACTACCACAAGTAAGCATCGCATCGCCATAATAAGGATTGCGTATGTCCTTTTCAGCACTTAGCCAGACCGCGCCTTTATTATTATTGGCCATTGGACACTTCTGAACGTATAGCATCTCATCGGTTCCATTTATACTCATCGCAATGGGCACCATATTTTCATTTAATATCACAAAATGGTCGCGTTTATTTTCAAGATCGTCATTCGTTGCAATGGCGTCAAGCATTTCGATACTTTTCTTGATATGTGATTGTTCCATACTACCGAGACTCTTAATATCTACGGATTTTAAGGATACTGATGTCGCTTTCGCGAAAGCGGAAACCTGATTTGCGTCGCTTGCTACCAAAGCATCTTTCATCTGTAAATACGGCTTGAGGGCCTTTTTAAATTGCTTTTGAAAATTCTCTGTAAATTCCATTTTCATTTGAGACATAGGCATCTCAGATGCCTGTTCTTTTCCCTGATTCATCATAGATTTTTTGCCTTGTAGCTGGGCTGTTGCGTCTACTGTAAAGGTTCCGTTTGTCACAATCTCGTCGCCAGTTTGTAAGCCTTCTATCACAGCATAATTTTCGCCATTTCGGTTTCCTATGGTCACTTCACGCATTTCAAAAACAGGTTCGTTGGGGTTGGTTTTTATATAGACCAGTGAGCGTTCGCCTGTCCACATTACGGCACTTGCAGGAACTGTTATTATTTCATTAGTCATCATCATTTCCCCTTTAAGTTTGCCAGTTACAAACATACCTGGTTTAAATAGGTCATCTGTATTTTTAAGGGTTGCTCTTACGGTAACCGTTCTTGTTGCATTGTTCAATATCGGGTCAATAAAAGAAACCGTGGCGTCAAATTCTTTATCGGCATAGGCATTGGTTACTACCTTTATTTTCTGACCTACTTTTAAATCTGAAATCTGATTTTCATAGGCGTCAAATTCTGCCCAAACTGAATTTAGATTGCTTACCTTCAAAATGGGTTGACCTTGTTTTACATAGTCGCCTTCACGTGCCATCACTTCTGAAACCGTTCCTGAAACGGTGGCATAAATTGGAAAATTATCTCGCACTTTTCCTGAAGTCTCAATCGCATTAATTTGGGCTTCTGAAAGTTTCCATAGTTTCAATTTGTTGCGCACTGCTTTATACAGTTCAGGCTGCGATTCTTTTAATGAAGCGGTTGTGAGCAATTCTTGCTGTGCAGCGACCAAATTTGGCGCATAAATTGTAGCCAGCAATTGACCACGATTTACTTTTTGGCCTTCATAATTGACATTCAAACGCTCAATACGCCCATCGAAATAGCTTGCTTGTATAGCGTTGTTTTCTTCGTTGGTCGCGATTTTGCCGGAAAGCGTAATCATTCCATCGTCTTCTGATATAGTGCCATTACCCACAATAGTAGTTTGAATGTTGGCCAGCGCCATTGCGTTCTCTGTCATTTTAATCTCATTCATTGCAAGACCATCTGCACCAGATTCAGCAGGTATCAAGTCCATTCCACATATAGGGCAGTCGCCTGGTTCGGGCTGCATAATCTGTGGGTGCATTGAGCAGGTCCACATTTGGTTTGGCGACTCGCCAGAATGGTCGTGGGTATCTGACATTTCAGAAACGCCCTTGTTTGCCTTGGCATCACTACCTGAACTACCAAAAATGAGCCATCCACCTAGTAGTCCCACGATTAGTGCAAGTGCGATATATAAAATGTTCTTGTTCATACTATTATTTCTCGTTTTGTAAACGTTCGATCATCGCATTCATTTCTTCAATCTCTTTTCGTTGTGCTTTGATAATTTCCTCTGCAAGTTTTTTTACTTCTGGATCTTGTATATCTGCACGCTCACTGGTTAAAATTGCTATTGAATGGTGTGGTATCATTGCTTTCATCCAGAGTATATCGCCTACAGTAGATTTTTGCTCACGCACTAATCCTAAAGCTCCCAGAAATAACACGGCACTTCCCACCAAAATGGCAATATTCTTCTTCTTATTTTTATACATATTAAGCATAAATAATAGCATTATTACAGCCATAGTAGAAATACCTAAACAGACCATATAAAATCGAGTAAGACTAAATCTTACGTGATCAAATTCATAAGTATTTAAATACATTGTAATGTACATTGCTATAAATGATGCTCCCAGCATCAAGAAAAACTTAGTGTACTGGCTCATTCCTTCTTTGTTGTTGTGTTCGTTTGAATTCATAATTTTTGGTTTTTAAGTTATTTTTAATTAATCGATTTTGTTCTTAATCTAAGTGCGTTTGCTATTACTGAAACGGAACTAAAACTCATTGCCAAAGCTGCAATCATAGGCGATAATAGAATTCCGAAAAATGGGAATAATACACCTGCCGCAATCGGTACACCCAGCGTGTTGTATATCATAGCAAAAAATAGATTCTGCTTGATGTTCCGCATAACTTTGTGGCTAAGGTTTCTTGCTTTTACGATACCGTGCAAATCGCCCTTTACCAAGGTTATCATCGCGCTTTCTATAGCGACATCTGTTCCTGTACCCATTGCGATACCCACATCACTTTTAGCCAGAGCAGGTGCGTCGTTTATACCATCGCCTGCCATCGCTACTACTTTGCCTTGCTCTTGTAGTTTCTTAACCTCGTCCAGTTTGTTTTCAGGTAGCATACCCGCTTTGAAGTCGGCGAGATTGAGTTCGCTGGCTACCGCTTGGGCGGTGTCTTGATTATCTCCCGTAAGCATTATCACTTCGATGCCTTTATTCTGTAATTCTTTGATTGCTTTGGCGCTCGTTTCTTTTATTTTATCGCCTATTACCACATAACCTGAAACTTCGCCATCAATGGACAAATAAGAAACCGTTTTTCCCTGTTTCTGAAAGGATTGTGCTTCGGTTTCCATTTCAGGTGATAGCTTGGCATTTGCATATTCCATCATTTTATCGTTTCCTAAATCGAGCTTCTTGCCCTCAACTGTTCCTTCTACGCCTTTTCCAGTTACTGCGCTAAAGTTTTCAGTTTTTGATATTTCGACTTTCTGCTCCTTTCCATATTTCACGGTGGCTTCGGCAAGGGGATGCTCACTGGAACTGTTTAGGGATGCGATAAGATGTAGAATTTCGCTTTCGCGAAAGCGAGATTCATCAAACGACCCAACTTTCTCAACCGTAGGTTTTCCTTCGGTAATGGTTCCGGTCTTATCTACGATAAGGGTGTCCACTTTGTCCATTTTCTCTAAGGCTTCGGCATTTTTAATCAAGACACCATTTTGTGCTCCTTTACCAACACCTACCATAACGGACATAGGCGTTGCCAATCCCAATGCGCAAGGACAGGCAATAATCAATACGGCAATGGCATTTACCAACGCATAAACATAAGCTGGCTCTGGACCCCATATTGCCCAGACAATAAAGGTGATGACCGCAATGATAACCACTACAGGTACAAAATAGCCTGAAACAGTATCTGCCAGTTTCTGAATGGGTGCACGACTACGACTGGCATCGTTGACCATATGTATGATTTGGGAAAGCAAGGTTTCGCTACCTACTTTTTCGGCTTCCATCAAGAAAGATTGATTCCCATTAATGGTACCGCTACTTACTTTGTCATCTACAGTTTTATTAACTGGGATAGGCTCACCCGAAATCATTGATTCATCAACGGTAGTTTCGCCTTCGGTAATTTTGCCATCCACAGGGATTTTATCTCCTGGCTTTACTCGTAGTATATCTCCTTTTTCAATTTGGTCAATGGAAACTTCTTCCTCATTTCCATCGACTACACGTACTGCTTTGTTAGGTGCAAGTTTCAAGAGTTCCTTAACTGCTGAATTAGTTTTGCTATGCGCACGGGCTTCCAAAACCTGACCCATCAATACCAACGTGAGAATCACGGTAGCGGCTTCAAAATACACGTGAACCGCACCGGATTCTGTCTTAAATTGCTCAGGGAAAAAGTCTGGAAATAGCATCCCGAAAACACTGAATAACCACGCCACGCCCGCACCTATACCGATTAACGTAAACATATTGAGATTCCACGTTTTGATACTTCGGTAGGCACGTTCAAAGAACATCCAAGTGGCATAAAACACTACTGGAATGGAAAGCCCAAACTGAATCCAGTTCCACCATTTCTGTTCCATTACATCGTATAGCGGATTGTTGGGAATCATCTCGCTCATAGCGATTAAGAAAATAGGAAGCGTAAAAGCTACTGCTATCCAAAATTTCTTAATCAGCTTATTGTAGGTTTTTTCTTCTGCTGATAAATCAGGTTCCATCGGCACTAAATCCATTCCGCAAATTGGACAAGCTCCAGATTCGTCTTTTACGACTTCTGGGTGCATTGGGCAGGTCCATTGTTCTGAAGTCGTTGCTGACAAATTTTGTTCTTCGACTAAATCCATTCCGCATACTGGACAATCTCCTGGCTTGTCGTAGGTTTTGTCGCCTTCACAATGCATTGGACAGTAGAAGGTTCCTGTTCCTTTGCCTTTAGGTTTTTGCTTTTTCACGGAAGCGGAATCATCTTTATGATGATGCTCGCCCGGTTTGTGAATACTGTATGAACCGCCATCTTCTTTCAATGCTTTCTGAAATGTGTCTATTGGAATATGGGATTCCATTTCGATAGTTGCCTCTTCTTTTTCTAAATTGACCGAAGCATTGATTACACCTTCCACTTTAGAAAGTGTCTGCTCAACGTGATTTCTACAACCATTGCAGGTCATCCCTTGTATGTGATAGGTGTGTTTCATTTTTATTGAATTATGAATTTTATAATCAAACCTCCTGCAAGCCATACATAACAAATGAATGCTGCATATTTTAAGATGGTTTCCAACAATTGGCTTTTTGGTGCCATCTCGCTCATAGAATGCTCCACGTCTTTTTTCTTATAAAAACCCAGGTAAATTAGGTAGGCCGAAATAGCAAGAAAGGTAATGTTCAAAAAGAAGGTGTAGTCAATCTTAAAATGTTCTTTATCCTGAATTTTTACCTGCGATGGGTCTGGCAGTATACTAAGCAAGTCGAAACTATAGTGTAGTGCCAGTGATGTACCAATCAAAGCCGTAAACAGCAGGAATAATATGAACAATGACATCTTCCATCCGTAATATTTTGCATTGATTCGCAATACGGGAAATACGACCAAATCGCTAAAAATAAATGCCATAACCCCTGCAAAACTTACGCCCTTACCAAAGAGTAAAGCTGCCAAAGGAATATTACCCATTGAGCCGATAAACGTCAAAAACGCAGCAACAGGTCCGACCACGATATGTTCCAGAATTTCGAGAAAAGTAAAATCTGTATTGCCTTGACCACTATTGATGAACAAGGTCTGAAAAAAGGAATCGGGAACGAATGCCGCTACGATTCCAGCAATGGTAAAGCCTACGGTTACGTCTTTCCAGACCATCTGCCATTCCATCTTATATTTTTTAGCCACACGCGCCCAGCTCTCTTCCTTTTTAATCTGTTTTTTCCAATTCTTGGAATCGTCCATCGCATCATCCTCTTCACTTTCAAGATTTTTTCGTGCTTTCTCAATAAGCTTTTTAGGATTGATAATGCGAATCAAAATCCAGCAAATGAGGATTAGCATTATTCCACCTACATACTCGCCCACAACAAATTGCCATCCCAGAAAAATGGAAATGATGATACCCAATTCAATTACGAGATTGGTCGATGCCAGTAGATACGCTATGGAAGATGAAAAACTTGCACCTTTCTTGAAGATGGATTTAGTTCCCGCCAGCGCGGCAAAGCTGCACGAGCTACTTATAAAGCCAAAAAATGTACCCAAGAGCATACTTTTGCCTTCCTTTTCTCCCATTGCTTTTTGCATCCGCTTTTCGGTTACAAAAATCTGTATCATACTACTGATGATGTAACCCAATATAAACGCCCATAATGCCATCCAGAAAAACCCGGTAGTCGTATAGGCCGCTTCGCCCCATTGTTTTAGAAAATCATTCATTTACATTTTATTTGATGGTTTCTGACACTTTTCCACATTTCAGCATCTTGTCGCCGAAGTAAGGATTACGTATTTCTCTTTCAGTTGATAACCAGTAACCGCCTTCGTTGTTAAAAGCCATTGGGCAAAACTGTTTATACACTTCTCCATTTTTGATAGATTCATCTACGATGGCAGTCATTTTCTCAGTAACGCTGGAAAAAATGGTACGTTGCTCTTCGATATCTCTTGCATCTGAAATTTTTGAAAGCATATTTTTCAATTGTGCGTCATCGGTATTTTCCATTAGCATTTTAGCACCTGATTTAGCCTCACTTACATCTGAATTTACCAAAGCTGTCTTGAGATGGATATAATGCCGAAACTGATTTTTCACATCAGGATTGCTAAAGGTTAATTCTGTCTTTGAGGTCTCAACAGTTTCCTCGTTAGCATTTTTTGTTTTCGCTTCGTTCTTACAAGCTATTAAGGTTGTGATAGCAATAACGGTAAGGACAGTTTTGAATAGTTTTTTCATAATTGAGATTTTAGATTATTGATTTATTAAATAGTTGATGATGGATTGTTTCGCGTAATACATCTGTACCGACTCTATCTGATTCATCTGAAATTTTAATTGCAGTTCCTGTATGTCCAGCACGTCATTAAAGTCTATAGTTCCCGTTTCATAATTCTTGATAAGAATTTGCTCGGCATCTTTCGCCTGCTTTAAATTTTTAGCTTGGGTATTAAATTTAATTCGGGCTTGGTTGCGTAGGGATATCGCTTTCGCGAAAGCGGATTCCAACACATTCAATCGTTCCTCTTTTTGAGTTTCGATTTCCTGTTGGCGTAACTCATTTTGCCTTGAAATGGACTTATATCGATTATTAAAAATGGGAATGGAAACCGAAACCATTGGCATCAACACATCCTTTCCATTGTCTATTGGGTTCATATCGGTACGCTCGCTTACGGGTAGGTAATCAATACCAAAACCAATCATTGGCAAACCTTCACGCTGATTGAGCAGTTCCGATTGTGCTACGGATTCGTATAATTTATCGTACTTGAGCAGTTCAGGATTGAGCGATAGTGCGTCTGTGCCGTATATAGGGTCATTCTCTGGTATTTTCATTGCTGCAACTATATCAACCGTCCTATTTTCATCCCGATTTAAGAGATTATTGAAGGTTGTTTGTTCAGCGCTAAATTCCTCTTCCAATACTTCTTTTTGTTGCTGCAATTCATTTTGACGAATCTGCAAACGCAATACATCTACCGCAGATGCCTTGCCTACTTCTACAGAGGTCAGGGCAAGTCGCTCATAGGTTTTTAATAGTTGGATATTCTCGTCAAGTACCTTTTGCTTTGCTCTTGTTTCATACAATCTGTAATAGGATTGCGCTACTGAAAGCGCCAATTTTCGTTTGGCGATCATTAATTCTACGTATTCGGCTTCGGCCATTGAAGTCGCATAATTTTCACGTGCGGTAACGGTTCCAAACCAAGGCAACATCTGTTTTACGCCTATCCGTGCTAGTTGTGCGCCCACCCTTGTTTCTGGCTCACTTACAAAATAACCTGCGCTTACTTCAGTATTGGGTAGCCAGTTTGCTTCATTGATTTTTTCTTCGGCAATATTGTAACGCAGTTCAAAAGCCTGAATTTCTGGGTTATTAGCTTCAGCTTCTTCAATATAGCTTTGTAGTTGTTGCGCCTGCCCGCCGATTGAAATCAGTCCAATGCTTATAATTAGTAGTGCGTTCAGGCGGGCTTTCGCACTTCGTCTTCGCTCAGCATAAACTTCAGCGGAAACAAACAAAAGACAGATTATGATTTTTATATTTTTCATTTGTTTGCTCTTTTAAGTTGGTATTCTTTTTTCCAGCTATATAAAACTGGTAAGAGAAAATAGGATGTGACGTCGATTATCATTCCGCCAAAAATTGGAATGGCCATCGGTATCATAATGTCGCTTCCCTTTCCTGTAGATGTGAGTACTGGCAATAATGCCAAAACCGTGGTCACGGTGGTCATCAAACAAGGACGTATGCGTTTGCCTGCTGCTTCCAATGTGGCGAGACGTATGCCTTTTTTACTGTCTGGCCCGTTGCTTTTGAAAGATTGGTCTAAATAGGTTGCCATTACAACACCATCATCAGTCGCAATACCGAAAAGGGCAATAAAACCGACCCAAACGGCCACACTTAAATTGATGGTTTTCATATTGAACAAGTCCCGTAGGTTCTCGCCAAAAAAGCTAAAATTGAAAAACCAATCCTGACCGTATAACCAAATCATTATGAAGCCACCTGCAAAGGCTACGGCGATTGCTGTAAAAACCATAAGCGACGTAGAAACCGACTTGAACTGGAAATACAAAATCAAGAAAATGACCAGCAAGCAAAGTGGCACAACTACCGATAACGTTTTTTCTGCTCGCAATTGATTTTCGTACGTTCCCGTAAATCGGTAACTGATTCCTTGTGGCACGACCAAATTGCCATTATCGATTTTCTGTTGAATGAGCGCTTGGGCATTTTCCACCACATCGACTTCGGCAAAACCATCAAGCTTATCAAACAGCACGTAGCCAATCAAGAAGGTGTCTTCACTTTTAATGACCTGCGGACCTTGCTCGTACCGAATATCCACTAGTTCGCCCAAAGGAACCGGACTTCCAGTTGATACCGGAACATAGATACTTTTTAAGTCTTCTGGATTTGCACGCAATTCCCGTGGATAGCGTACTCTTACACCATACCGCTCACGTCCTTCTACCGTTTGGGTAAGTGGCATACCGCCCACAGCTACTTGAAGTACTTCCTGAACATCCATTATTGAAATCCCATAGCGTGCCAACTGGTCTCGTTTAATGTCAATCAACAAATAAGGTTTACCCACGATGCGGTCTGCAAAAACGGCTTGTTCTTTGACACCTTCGGCTTGTTTTAGGATGTCTTCCAGTTGAAGTCCAAAGTTTTCTATGGTTTTTAAATCTGGCCCTTTCACTTTTATTCCCATAGGTGCACGCATTCCTGTTTGTAGCATCACGAGTCGTGTCTCGATGGGCTGCAACTTGGGCGCAGAAGTCACGCCTGGGAATTTGGTCACTTTTACGATTTCATTCCAAATGTCATCAGGACTGTTTATTTCGGGTCGCCAGTTTCGGTAGTATTCGCCATCGTCGTCTTCAATCAAATCATTGCGTGTTGCGGTTGTCTTCAATTTTGAAGCCTCATAATTGGCATCTTCATCAACTTTATTATTCGGGTTGATAATGAACTTGTCATTTTTCAGCACAAATAGACCATCATCGTTTACACGGTAGCGTTGTCTTTCTCCATTCCCATTTCGCATATATTCAGACTTGTACTGAATCACGTTTTCATACATTGAGAGTGGCGCAGGGTCGAGGGCAGATTCTGTCCTTCCCGCTTTTCCAACTACGGTTTCAATTTCTGGTATGCTCGCCACAGCCATATCGAGCTGTTGCAAGACACGCTTGTTCTCTTCGACACCAGCGTGCGGTAAGGATGTCGGCATTAAGAGGAATGAACCTTCATTGAGCGCAGGCATAAATTCCTTCCCAGTGTTACGCATTATGACCACACCTAAAATCAGCACCGTGGTTGGAACAATTAAAAACAGGTATCGGTTTTGTAGTGCCCAGCGCAAAATGCTATCATAGTATCTTCGGAAAACAGTAAATACACTAAGCAGTCCGAAGCAGATAATCGCTACAAAAATTAAATTCATTAGAATACTGCGGTCAAAACCAAGTGGTCGCCAGTATTCGGCTAACAGCACGACGATAGCAATACAGGAAATGATGATATTTACTACATTTTGATTGATGCTGAGCCCGTAGCCAGCAATGGTATGGTTGTATTCTTTTTTCGCTTTAAGCGAAAAGAGTAAACCACTACATCCAAAAGCTATCAAAATCAACCCAAGCCAGTAACCAAATACAAATGCAGAGATACCGAGTGCGATTAAAAGACCATTCAAAAGCAATTTAGATCGCTGGCGAATGTTTGTTTTTCTGAAAAGGAATGCGGCAAATGGCGGTATTAAAAACAGCGCGATTACAAGCGATGCAGAAAGTGCCATTGTCTTTGTAAAAGCCAATGGTCTGAAGAGTTTTCCTTCGGCACCTATCATTGTGAACACAGGTAGGAAACTGATAATTGTTGTGAGAACAGCGGTTAAAATTGCACCAGAAACTTCCGAAGTTGCATTGTAAATAATTTCGTTTGTGGTGTATGCCTGTCCATTTGCCTTAAGACGAAGTTTTTCATCTTCCAGATGCCTAATCATATTTTCGGCGAGTATGACGCCCACGTCCACCATTGTACCGATAGCAATGGCAATTCCTGACAAGGCAACAATATTGGCATCTACATTAAAGAGCTTCATTGTTATAAAAACCATTAAAACAGCAACAGGCAACAGACCAGAGATGAGTATGGATGCACGTAGATTGAACACCATTACGATGATGACCAAAATGGTTATCAGGATTTCAAGTGTAAGGGCTTCATTGAGTGTGTGAAGTGTTTCCTGAATAAGTTGGGTACGGTCGTAAAAGGGAACAATGGTCACTTGTGAAGTACGACCATCTCCCAAGGTTTTTGTGGGTAGTCCGGATGATAATTCCGCTATTTGGTCTTTTACATTATTGATGACTTCCAATGGGTTAGCACCATAACGAGCCACAACTACACCGCCTACCACTTCGGCACCTTCTTTATCTAAAATACCACGTCGCGTTTGTGGTCCCAAATGAACATTAGCGATGTCTTTGATTCGGATAGAAGTAAAATTTTCCGAAGCGACCACCGCATTTTCGATATCTGTAACAGATTTCACATACCCTAAACCACGAACCAGGTATTCGGCTTGATTGATTTCCAAGGTCTGCGCACCGATGTCTTGATTGCTTTCTTTAACAGCCTTTACAATATCGGTCAAACCGATGTTGTACTGTCGCATTTTTTCAGGGTCAACATCCACTTGGTATTCCTGGACGTAACCACCAATTGACGCCACTTCTGAAACACCGCTTGCCGAAGACAATCCGTATTTCACATAATAATCCTGTATGCTGCGTAATTCCTGTAAATCCCAACCGCCAGTTACGTTGCCGTCTTTGTCACGACCTTCCAGCGTGTACCAAAAGATTTGACCCAATCCCGTGGCGTCTGGACCCAATGCTGGGTTAACACCATCGGGTAATAAGTTTGCAGGTAGTGAATTGAGTTTTTCGAGAATACGGCTGCGTGACCAATAGAATTCTACATTTTCTTCAAAAATGATATAGATACTGGAAAAACCGAACATTGAAGAGCTTCGGATGGTCTTGACCCCAGGAATTCCCAACAATGAAGTTGTAAGTGGATAGGTAATCTGGTCTTCGATATCCTGGGGTGAACGCCCTTGCCATTTGGTAAAAACAATTTGCTGGTTTTCGCCAATATCAGGAATGGCATCCACGGCCACAGGATCAGTTGGTAAAATGCCTGTTTCCCAATTGAAGGGTGCGTTAACGATTCCCCAACCCACGAATAGGGCGAGTAGTATAACGGCAACAAGTTTGTTTTCTATGAGAAATTTTATGCTTTTATTTAGCATACGATATGATTATTAAACAGTTATAGAAATATGCTTTAGTTTGCTCACAGTACAAATGAGAAACAACAAAGCGTGCCCAAAACGAATGTATCGCTGGGCTTTTCCAGTTGCAATTAGATTACTACTGGTACTGTTTAATAAATCAAATTAAGAATGTCTGGTGCAATAGCTGCAAGTCCCGCCTAATAAATGGGGGCGAGTGGTCTAAGAAAGAGATCTCTTTAGATTTAGTTCCTTCAAAGAGACTAATATATGAGTAAGCAAAAGAGGCAACGAATATTTGTTGCTCAAAAGTAAGTTGTGAAAAATCCTGCTTTAAATCGTCCTGACCTTCAATAATCAATTGTTCATCTGAGCAACAAGATTTTTTAGAAATCATTGATTTAGAGCAACTCTTAGCAGGTTCAGCTTTTTCCATTCCGCAAGTCTTGACATCTTGGATGAATGAAAAATCTACTAACGTATCTCCACAATAATGCATATCCACAGTAAACGACATTGTGGTCAGTAGAACCACAACAGCCATTACCATTGCAATTGATTTGTGGATAATTTGTTTCATTTATACAAAGTTAAAAATTAATTTAACATTGAGGTTGTATTTAACGAAACATTGCTTTTTCACATAATTTTGTATTGCCTTAAAAATTATTAATAGTTCAAACCTTTATTTGTTTAAACATCAATATATTAATAGGAATCAAAGATCTTCAGGTAAAATAAAAAAGCTCTTTAAACAGTTCGTTTAAAGAGCTTTAGATGAAATTGTGACCACGACAGGATTCAAACCTGTGACCGCTGGAGCCGAAATCCAGTGCTCTATTCAGCTGAGCTACGTGGCCGTTTAAAGTCTATGTTAATTGATCCTTTACTATAGTGCTTATAGTTCTACCATCTGCCTTACCGGCTAGCTGTTGATTTGCCATTCCCATAACTTTTCCCATATCTTTCATTCCAGCTGCACCGGTTTGAGATATAATATCTGCTACTACTTTTGCAATCTCTTCCTCACTTAATTGCTCTGGCAAAAACTGTTCTAACACCGCAGCCTGTGCTAGTTCTGGTTGTGAAAGATCTTCTCTATCTTGTTCAGAAAAAATACGTGCACTATCCTTACGTTGCTTAACTAGCTTTTGAACTAGTTTAATCTCATCTTCTTCAGATAAATCACCATTATCACCAGATGTTTTTGCAAGCAATATTTCACTTTTTACCGCACGCAATGCTGCAAGAGCCGTTTGATCTTTTGCCTTCATGGCCTCTTTCATAGCGGTCATGATATCTTTTTCTAAACTCATAATATGTATTCTTTAAGATTATAAAAATAAGGCATATAATGACCTTACACAACAAACTGGATTTCAAAACAAATCATAAAAAAGCTCGAATTCTATTTAAAGAATTCGAGCCTATCGCTTTTAGGGAAAGCAATTATTAATCTACATTATCATGTAAAAATGAGTTATTGTTTGTTCTCAATTGTATATCATCATTTTCATCAGTAGAAAGTGTTGTTCTAGAACGATCAGACTCACTAGGCAATTCATCTAGCTGTACTCCATGTCTCTCAAAAGCGGGCTTTTTTTCTATTTCTTCTAGTCTATGTGAATTTTTAAATTTGAAGTTATAAGCATGCATTTTACGCTTACGTTCCTCGGCCCTAAGCACTAACATCTCATTGATAGGCAGATCTGTAAGATCAACATCTTCAGTAAGGTTTTCTTTAACTACATTACTATTTAAAGGCTCAGTAGGCTCAGTTTTAGTTACTATCTGTATTTTTTCTTCTGCAACTTGCGTTGGTTGCTTGCTTACAGGTTTTGCCTGGTTCATGGTTTCTTCCACCTCCATATAATCATCTAGTGAATACTTTGTGACACCGTTTGAAGAAACTTCTGTTACTGGTATTACATTTATAGGATCAATAACTTCTATATCTTCTAGATTATGTACAATCGGCTTTTCTGGTTCTATCGTTTCCTTATTAGAAACTGGCATATCAAAGTCTAGGAAAAATTGATCTTTCTCTTCTTCAACCTCTTCTTTTATAATTGAAACCTCAGGTTGCGCTTCTCTTATAACAAAATCTTCAGGTTTTACCTTATCCAGCACTTCTTCATAAACTACATTTAAATTAGAAATAAATTCTGTCGTAGGGATTAAAGTATTCTCTTCTTTAATGGCAGGCATTTCCGGTTCAGGCTCTTCCTCTCCTAAAGTGTGTATGATTTTAACAGGCTCAACTGGTTGTGGTGCTACAACAGGTGATGATGTATCCGCTTTCGCGAAAGCGTTATCCATATCTCCTGCAGTCTCAACACTGTCATCTATATCCATGATTACTTTTCCTGAAGCGGCATCAGTCGTTTTCTCTTGCAAAACAGCACTAGCGCGCTGCTCATCTTCTAAAGTATGGATGATACGTTTTGCCTCAGTATTTGAGATATCGTTTTGCTGTTCTTTATTAAATCCCGTAGCGATTACAGTAACCGAAATAGCATCACCTAATGACTCATCTTCACCTACACCCATGATAATATTTGCACCACCACCAGCTTCTGTCTGGATTAAATCGTTGATTTCACCTATTTCATCTATGGTAATTTCTTCTGACCCAGAAACGATTAGCAGCAATACATTTTTTGCTCCCGTAATTTTATTATCATTTAAAAGTGGTGAGTCTAGTGCTTTAATAATTCCTTCTTGGGCACGGTTTGCACCAGTGGACTGGGCACTTCCCATTATGGCTGTTCCAGAATTAGAAAGAACGGTCTTTGCATCACGCAAGTCAATGTTTTGCGTGTAGTGATGCGTTATAACCTCAGCAATACCACGCGAGGCAGTAGCAAGTACCTCATCTGCTTTTGAGAAACCTGCTTTAAAACCTAAGTTTCCATAAACTTCTCTAAGCTTATTATTATTAATTATTATTAAAGAATCTACCTGTGAACGGAATTTTTCTATTCCCAGTTGTGCTTGCTCGTTACGTACTTTACCTTCAAAATTAAAAGGTGTGGTAACGATTCCTACTGTAAGAATCCCCATCTCGCGTGATACTTGAGCAATCACTGGCGCAGCACCAGTTCCTGTTCCACCACCCATACCGGCGGTGATAAATACCATTTTAGTATTAGTATCTAACATACCTCGCAATTCTTCAATACTTTCTTGCGCAGCACGCTCACCTACCTCGGGATTTGCTCCAGCTCCTAGTCCTTCAGTTAAGGTCACACCTAGCTGTATTTTATTAGGCACTGGACTATTATCTAGCGCTTGTGAATCTGTATTACAGATTACAAAATCTACTCCTTTTATTCCTTGCTGGAACATGTGCTTGATGGCATTACTACCGCCACCACCGACACCTATTACTTTAATCACGTTAGACTTATTTAAAGGCAAGTCAAACGCTATACTGTTAAAATCTTCATTACTCATATCGCTGCTACTTTATGGTTTAAGCTCTCTTAATTCTATTTCTTTAATTCTATTTTCTAGTCTACAATTACTCTGCATTATCTAAAAAATCCTTCAATTTTGTGGTCCAATTTTCAAAGAATCCACGTTTTTTACTTTCTTGAACTTCAGGTTCTGGTTGATCAATTTCTTCAACTTCTACAATGGGTTCTTCTATTACTTCTTCTACCGGTTGCTCTTCTAATTTAGCATTGAGGTAGCCGTCTTCTAATCCTTTCATTACTAATCCTACTGCAGTTGCAAAAACTGGACTTGTACTTTCTGCATCGCTATCACCAGCTAGATGTTCATTAGGATATCCTATACGGCTAGGCATTCCTGTAACATACTCTGCTAGTTGCTTGATATGCTTTAACTGGCTACCACCACCGGTAAGCACAACACCTGCAATAAGTTGCTTTTTAGGATCATCGTGACCGTAATTTTTAATTTCTACAAACACGTTTTCTAAGATCTCAATCACTCGAGCATGAATAATTTTACTCAAATTCTTAAGTGTGATTTCTTTAGGCTCGCGACCACGTAATCCTGGAATAGAAACAATTTCATTTTCTTTATTCTCACCAGGCCATGCACTACCAAATTTTGTCTTCAACAATTCTGCCTGCTTTTCTATAATAGAACAACCTGCTTTAATGTCTTCAGTAATAATATTTCCTCCTTGAGGAATGACCGCTGTATGACGTATGATGCCATCCTTAAATATAGCTAGATCTGTTGTCCCACCACCTATGTCGATAAGTGCCACTCCAGCTTCCTTCTCTTCTTGACTCAATACAGCATCTGCACTAGCTAGTGGTTCAAGTGTAATTTTCTTAAGATCTAAATCTGCACTCTTTACACAGCGATAGATATTTTTGATAGACGCTACCTGACCAACAACGACGTGAAAATTTGCTTCTAATCGACCACCATACATACCTATAGGCTCTTTAATCTCTGACTGACCATCGATTTTATATTCCTGTGGCAGTACGTGAATAATTTCTTCACCAGGCAACATGACTAACTTATGAACCTGACCACATAAGGTATCTATATCTGATTGGTCAATAACCTCTTCAGAATTACCTCTAGTGATATAATCACTGTGCTGTAAACTGCGTATGTGTTGACCTGCAATACCTACCGTTACTTCCTTTATCTTGATACCACTTACAGCCTCTGCCTGATCAACAGCTTGCTGAATAGACTGAATAGTCTGTGTAATGTTATTGACAACACCTCTATGTACTCCAAGGCTTTTTGATCTTCCTACACCTAGAATTTCAAGTTTGCCGTACTCATTCTTACGACCTATCATGGCCACAATCTTTGTGGTCCCAATGTCCAGTCCTACTGCATATTCTTGTAAATCCATTTCCTTACTTTTTAATACTAACGACCTGATTTTTATACCTCAAGTCGATCGTTTTAACTTGATTTAAGCGATTATCTTTTTCCATTTTTGCAATAAACGCTTTATAGTTCATCGCCTTGTGTTGTAAATCTTCTATTTTACCTAATAAGATGTCATGATCATGAGCTCTTATTTGCATAGTAACTTCTCCTTTTTTATCAAAAGAAATTTGTGTTATGGCAGGCTTTAAAAACGGATCTTCATTTATAAAATTGATCAGTTTAAAAAGTTTTTCATTAAATATTTCTTTATAACCATATACCAGCGGAACAAAAGCTGTATGCTCTGGCGATAAAGGCATAATTTTATTATCTGCATCTAGATATACTTGAGAAGATAACATTAACCTTGCGATAGGCATGCGCTGCTCTACTAGCACATTTACTTCACCTTCTAAAGAAACGGAAACCTCTGCACCTCTGATCATTGCGTTATCAATCAAACGCAATTCACCTTCATTCAAATCTAAATTTTCTAACGCTATAGATTCCACACTGTCAATATTTTGTATCAACAATTTATTAACGTTTTTTTCAGAGATGAATAACGCCTTACTATCTGTAAAAGAAATAGTTACATCTTTAACCGTTCTTTTCTCAAATCGATGACCCGCAAAAGCATATGCGCTGAATATCAACACCATACACAAACCATATTTGATTACGCTTTTAATGCTCATTATTCACCGGTTTAATTATCAACTTTTTTATCTCTACACCTATATCTCCTGCACCTATCATAACCACTACTCGAGTATTCATTTCTTCAATAAACTCTGCTATATCATCTTTTTCTAGAACAGTGATGACCGTAGGCTTTTCATCTAATTTTTGAATTTTACTACACAGTACTTGAGAAGTAACACCTTCCATAGGTAACTCTCTAGCCGGATAAATATCTAGTAATGCTACTTTATCAAATTGAGCTAGACTAAGCACAAAGTCATCCATAAAATCATTAGTTCGAGAAAATAAATGAGGCTGAAAAATAGCTAGTACCTCTTCTTCTGGATACATCTCTCTAACGGCTTGATGAACGGCATTTATCTCTGTAGGGTGGTGGGCATAATCATCAATAAGAACTCTATCATCTGTGTTTATTCTATATGTAAACCTGCGCTCCACTCCTTTAAAAGTTCCTAGTACTAGTTTTAATTTATCGATAGAGACGCCATACTCGATAGCCATTGCAAGGGCTAGAAGCGCATTTGATAAATTATGCTTGCCTGGCAATTGTAAGCAAAATCCTTTGTAAACATCTCCTTCAATTTGTAAATCAAAATGATAAGCTCCACCTGCAATTACTATGTTAATCGCTTGATAGTTGCCATGTATTAACCCTACTTTTATACCATCTATAGCAACCTGTTCATTTACTAAAAGCTTCTTATCTTTTAATAATGCGGCAAAGTCATGGAACGTTTTTTCAAAAGTCGCCACGTCGCCATAGATATCTAAATGATCTGCATCTATAGCGGTTATACCAGCAATATCTGGGGATAATTGCATGAATGACCTATCGAACTCATCTGCCTCAACAACCATAACATCTGTACCAGAACATAAATAGTTAGTATTATATTCTTCTAGAATACCACCACAGAATGCGGTTACCTTAACATCACTTTTATAAAGCAAATGCGCAAGAATCGCACTAGTTGTAGTTTTCCCGTGTGTTCCAGCAACCGCTAGACAGGTCATCGTTTGTGAAATCTGTCCCAATAATTGAGCACGTTTGAGGATAGGTACTCCGCTTTCGCGAAAGCGTAATAATTCATCCATCGTGGCTGGAATAGCAGGTGTAAAGATTACTTGAGCCGTTTCAGGATTTTTAAATTCAGCTGGGATACTATTGAAGTCATCATTGTAATGGATATCAATTCCTTCTTCCTCTAATTGTTTTGTGAGCGAAGTGATGACCTTATCGTAACCTGCCACTGTTTTACCTTGTTCATTTAAATAACGCGCGAGAGCACTCATCCCGATACCACCAATACCGATGAAATAAAAATGTGTGATATGTTGTAAACTAGTCATTAATGATAGATTCTAACTGGTTAACAATACCTATAGTAGCATGTGGTAATGCCAGTTGTTTAATCTGTGACGACAGATTGCTTTGCAAACCAGAATCTGTAATCAAACCTTTCCATATGGTATTGAAATTTTGATCTATATCTGTTTCTTTAACTAGCAAACCAGCACCTTTTTCTACTACGGCAAGTGCGTTTTTTGTCTGGTGATCTTCTGCAACGTTAGGTGACGGAATAAAAATCACTGGTTTCCCGACAATGCACAGTTCTGAAATCGTTCCTGCACCAGCTCTAGAGATTATAAAATCTGCGGCACTGTATGCGAGATCCATCCTGCTTATAAAGGCATGGATCTGTACGGTTGCAATAGCTCTATTCTTATACTGATCATAATAAAATTTACCGCATTGCCATATGATTTGTACATCGCTTGAGATACTTCCTAATTGATTGTCTATAAGTTGATTGATCCGACGAGCTCCTAAACTACCTCCTAAAACCAATAACGTTTTCTTTGAAGCATCAAGGTTAAAGTGTTGAAGCGCCTGTTCTCTTTTTGAATCTATATCTAATAAATCTTGACGAACAGGATTACCAGTAAGAACAATCTTTTCTTTAGGGAAGAATCGATCCAGCCCTGTACTGGCAACACAAATCTTCTGTACTTTTTTAGATAGCAGTTTATTAGTAATTCCTGGATAAGAGTTTTGTTCTTGAATTAAACATGGAACACCTTTCATACTAGCCATTTGTAATAATGGTCCACTAGCGTATCCACCAGTTCCTATGGCTGCAGTAGGTTTAAACTTATTGATAATGCGTCTAGCGTCCCATAAACTTTTTGTGACCTTTAATGGAAATGCAAAATTATCTAGGGTAAATTTGCGTTGCAAACCACTAATCCATAGACCTTTTATATCATAACCAGCCGCTGGAACTTTTTCCATTTCCATACGATTACTGGCTCCTACAAAAAGTATCTCGCAATCTGGCCAGCGACGCTTGCATTCATTTGCAATAGCAATCGCTGGATATATATGACCGCCTGTGCCGCCACCTGATATGATAAATTTATAAGGCTTCACTTAATACATCTAAAGGGTTCAACTCTTCTTCATTTAATTCTGCTTCCTGTTTGCGCAGTGTTTGTCTTTTTGAACTCACACTTAAAACAATACCTACGGCCATACAGGTCATCCATATGGAAGTACCACCACTACTGATGAGTGGTAATGTCTGTCCTGTTACAGGAAATAAATTAACCGCAACACCCATATTCATCAATGCTTGGATGACTATAGGCAACCCTACTCCAATGACGAGTAGACTACCGAAAATGGTTTCGGCTTTATTTGCGATGACGACTACTCTAAAAAGAAAAAATAAATAGACAGCAAGAACTACTAAACCACCCATTAAGCCAAACTCTTCTATTATAATCGCATATATAAAATCACTTGAGGATTGCGGTAAAAAATGTTTAGTAGAACTTTTCCCTGGGCCTACACCAAAGGGATATCCATTTGCAATAGCCGTTTTTGCTTTCTCGACCTGATAGATAGAATCACTATCTCCATCACCAGCAAAACTGGCAATACGAGAAGCCCAAGTATCTACACGATTAGGCAGTAAGCCTGGAAAAGCCTTTGCTGTTAATACAAACAATCCTAGTCCTATAATTCCGGCTCCTATAATGGCTAGCAAGTATTTCCATGGATAACCACCTATAAAACATAAAATCAACACCATTAAAAAGATCAATGCTGTTGTAGAAAAGTTAGATGGTAGAATCCATATCAAGGTGAAACCAACAGGAAACCATAACGGCCAAAGCGACTGCTTAAATGTGACCACTTTATCTTTAATACCACTTAAATATTTAGCAACGTATGTCATTAAGACAACAGAGGCAAGTGTACTAGTTTGAAAACCTACACCTATAACCGGTATGCGTATCCATCGACTAGCATTTGCTCCATCCATTGTTGTCCCTTGTAATGCTGTATAAATAAGCATTAAAATTACAAACGGTAGCAACATAACACTTAAACCTTTAAACCAATTGTATGGTATTTTATGAACCGCATAAGCAATGCTTAATCCTAAGACTAGATGCACAAAATGTTTTATGATATACTTTGCCGTATCACCTTCTCCACCATTAAGATAGGCAAGGTTACTACTAGCACTATACACTGGTAAAAAAGAAAATATAGCAAGCGCCAGGACTAGTGCCCACAAAAATAAATCACCTGATATGTATTCTTTGATTTTCATTTACAATGCTCTCACCGCATTTTTAAATTGTCTACCACGATCTTCATAATTTTCAAAAAGATCAAAACTTGCACATGCAGGAGAAAGCAACACATTATCACCTGGACCAGCGAGTTTATAAGCCACACGCACAGCATCTTCCATTGATGATGTTTCCACCATGTTATCGACACAACTACCAAATGCCTCAACAATTTTTGAATTATCAGTTCCTAGACAAACTATAGCTTTCACATTTTTATTTACTAATGCATACAACTCGCTGTAATCGTTACCTTTATCAACACCACCTACAATCCATACAGTAGGTTTTTCCATACTATCTAACGCATAATATGTAGCGTTAACATTTGTAGCTTTAGAATCATTGATATACTGCACCTTATTGATTTTAAGCACTTGTTCTAGACGATGTTCTACTCCTTGAAAAGAAGCAAGACTTTGTCTTATAGTTTCTTTACGTATTTGAAGCAATTTTGCAGTGGTAGCCGCTGCCATTGCATTTGCAGTATTGTGCTGTCCTTTAATTGATAAATTTTGAATAGGCATAGTAAATGAGTTTGTATCTAGGTTAATGTTGATGTTTTGATCTTTTATATAAGCTCCATATTCCAGCTGTCTTTGCATGCTAAACGGAACTAATTTTGATTTGGGTTGATAAATTTTAAGAGCTTCAATTATAGCAGGATCATCTGCGTTGTATATCAAATAGTCTTGCTCATCTTGATTCATAGCAATGCGCATTTTACTTGCTACATAGTTTTCAAATTTGTAATCATATCTATCAAGATGATCTGGTGTAATATTTAGTAAGACAGCGATTTTAGGCTTAAAGGTTTTTATACCATCTAATTGAAAACTACTTACCTCTAGGACTCTATATTCTGCAGGCGCTTCTGCAACTTGCGCGGCATAACTTTGCCCTATGTTACCACCTACAGAAACATTAAAATCTGCTATTTGTAGTATGTGACCTATTAAACTAGTCACCGTAGTCTTACCATTACTACCAGTTATGGCAATTTCTACCTCATCTGTAAATCTTGATGCAAATTCAATTTCAGAAATAACAGGTATATCAGCTTCTAGGATTTTTTGAACAATAGTTGCTGTATCAGGTATACCAGGACTTTTTACTACAACATCTGCATTTAGAATCTGCTCCATATCGTGTCCACAGGTTTCATGCGGGATATGTTGATCTAGTAACGCTTTCGCGAAAGCGTCTTTCAAAACACCACCATCGCTTAAAAAGACATCATGACCACGTTGAGTTGCTAGCATAGCGGCTCCTACACCACTCATGCCGCCACCTAATATGACAATGCGTTTTTTGTTATTTGTTTGAAGCCAGCTCATTACCTTACTTTAAGTGTTACAATACTGATAATAGCTAGCAAAATCCCAACAATCCAGAATCTTACAACGATTTTACTCTCATGAATTCCTTTCTTCTGATAGTGATGATGTAGCGGTGACATTAAGAAAATACGTCTTCCTTCACCATATTTTTTCTTTGTGTATTTGAACCAACTCACCTGCATCATTACAGATAAATTTTCCATTAGAAACACCCCACAAAGTATAGGGATTAATAGTTCTTTACGTGTAGCGATGGCTAGCACCGCGATAATACCACCAATAGTTAAACTACCCGTATCTCCCATAAATACTTGTGCTGGATAGGTATTATACCATAAGAAACCGACTAGCGCACCGGTAAAAGAAGTAATAAACACTACCATCTCACCAGAATTAGGAATATACATGACGTTTAAGTAATCAGAGAATATAATATTACCCGATATCCATGCAAAAAGAGCTAAAGTAATAACCGCAATAGCACTAGTTCCTGCTGCAAGACCGTCGATACCATCTGTCAGATTTGCACCATTTGAAACCGCTGTAACAATAATTATGACAATAGGAATAAATATTAACCATGCCCATGCCGCAAGACTAGGATCGATCCAATCTATTAAAGAACTGTATTCAAATTCATTATTTTTAAGAAAAGGAATTGTTGTTTTAGTAGATTGAATAGCTTCACCAAAAGCTACTGGCAAATCTGTACGTTCCATAATTTCTTGAGCGGCAATAGGGTCAGTAATTTCTTCTTTGATAGTTATACCTGGATGAAAAAACATAGTTGCTCCCACGATAGCACCTAAACCTACCTGACCTAATACTTTAAATTTACCCTTTAAACCGTCTTTATCTTTTTTAAATACTTTTATATAATCATCTGTAAACCCAATTAATCCCATCCATATGGTGGTAATGATTAATAAGACTACATAGATATTATCCAGTTGTGATAATAAAAATACTGGTATTAATGTCGCCAGTATAATAATCACTCCACCCATAGTAGGTGTTCCGGCTTTTTCTGATTGCCCTTCAAGACCCAAATCTCTAACCGTTTCCCCAACTTGTTGTCGTTGTAAAAACTTAATAATGCGCTTTCCATAAACTGTAGATATCCCTAAGGATAGTAAAAAGGCTATAGCTGCTCTAAACGTAATGAAACCAAACAAGGATGCTCCAGGAAACTGGAACTGCTCTTCTAGATATTTAAATAAGTAGTATAACATTTATGAATGGTTATTTATTAAGTTGTTTTAGTAAGTCTGCTACAATCAGGCGGTCATTAAAATCTAATCGCACACCGTTAATCTCTTGATAAGTCTCATGACCCTTTCCAGCGATAAGAATTATATCATTTTCTTGTGCCATTTGTACTGCTGTTTTTATGGCGTTTTTACGATCAGTAACGGTTAGTGTTTTTTTAAAATCTATAGGTTCCACTCCAGCCTCCATATCTGCAAGAATGACATCTGGATTTTCAGTACGAGGATTATCGCTTGTAAAAATTACCTGATCACTAAGTGATGCAGCAATATTTGCCATTATTGGTCTTTTAGACTTATCTCTATCACCTCCACAGCCCACAACGGTGATTAATTTCTCATTGCGAGTACGGATGGCGTTGATCGTCTCCAGCACATTTTTTAACGCATCTGGTGTGTGAGCATAATCTACAATCGCAGTTATGCGTTGTGCGGCAGTAGTGAAGTATTGAAACCTTCCAGAAACTCCATCGAGTTGAGAAATCGCCTCTAACACCTCTGTTGAATCAAGACCTAGTTCAATTGCACATCCATAAATCGCCAATACATTATATGCATTAAACTCACCAATCATCTTAGTCCATAGTTCCTGATTGTTGACTTTTAATTGTAAACCACCGAATTGATTTTCAATAATCTGAGCACGATAATCTGTATAAGTTTTAAGAGCATAGCCCAGCTTACGTGCCTTTGTATTTTGCAACATGAACTCACCATTTTTATCGTCTCGATTAGTAATTGCAAATGCCTGAGAAGGCAGCATATCAAAGAAACGTTTTTTTACATCTCTATACTCTGCAAAGCTGTTATGATAATCTAGGTGATCATGTGTTAAATTAGTAAACATACCACCTACAAAATGCAGACCGGTAACTCGTTCTTGATCGATACCGTGACTACTCACTTCCATAAAACAATAATCAACACCAGCATCTCGCATGCTCGCAAGATGACTATTGATAGTTAACGGGTCTGGAGTTGTGTGTTTAGTAGGAACAACTTTACCGTCAATTAATATCTCTACAGTTGAAATTAATCCTGTTTTAAAGCCTAGTTTTTTAAATAACTGGTATAATAAACTAGTTGTAGTTGTTTTACCATTTGTACCTGTAACACCAATTAATTTTAAATCTTTAGAAGGATTGTCATAATAATTTGCGCCTATAAGTGCCAAAGCTTCATGAGCGCTATTTACTTGTACATAAGTCACATTTTCTGACCGGTAATCTGGCAAGTCTTCTAGTATAACAGCCTTTGCACCATGAGCTACTGCTTTTTCAATAAATTGATGACCATCTACTGCTGTACCTTTGAGCGCTATAAAAACATCTCCCGAATTTATCGCTCTAGAGTCAAAGTGCACTTGGGACACAGCAATATCTGTAGGACCAATGACCAACTCCAAGCTCACTTTATACAATAAGTCTTTTAAATTTCTCATGACAGAGTTAATATTATTTGATCATTAGTCTTTACTCGAGTGCCTGGTGCAGCACTTTGTTCTTTTACCTTGCCTTTACCTTTAAGCACTACTTTAGCTCCTAGATTCTCAAGTAAGGTAAGTGCGTCCATAGCATCCATACCTTTTAAATTAGGTATCTTATTTGACGTTGATTGAGCTTGTGTGTAAAATGCTTCTTGAGACTTTATAATATCATCTGGAGCAATTTCTGGCATAGGCACTTCATCAAGCATAGGGTTATTTGCATAAATCTTTTGAGCAATTTTTTTAAATACTGGACCAGCGACTATATTACCATAGTAGCCTTTGGTTGTATTGGGTTTATGTATAACAACTATGCAGCTATATTTGGGCTCATCTGCAGGAAAGTAACCTGCAAAAGAAGCTATATATTCTAATTTTTTAGTCTTATCACCATAACCAGTCTGACAGGTCCCAGTTTTACCTGCCATAGAAAAACTTTCAGAGTAAAGATTATCGGCTGTACCACGTTTTACAACATTTTCCATCATCACCTTAACCTTGCTTACAGTCTCTTGAGAACAGATAGACGGATTTAAAATGCTGCGATCGTACTTTTCAATTAACTGATCTTTAGAACGAACTTCTCTTATCAAACGCGGCTTAACCATCACACCATTGTTAGCAATTGCGTTATAAAATGTCAACGTTTGTAGAGGCGTTATATGGACACCATAACCAAAAGCCATCCACGGCAACGATATACCATTCCAATTTTCATCTTCGGGATGTGGGATTCTAGGAACTCCTTCTCCAGTAATTGATAAATCGAGTCGTTTATTTAACCCCATACTATAAAGACGATCCACATACCTAGCACTTGCATCTTTTCCTTTATAATTATCAGTCACCATTTGGACCAATGCTGTATTTGAAGAAACTTCAAATGCTCTAGCGACACTTATTTTACCATAACCGCCATATTTAGAATCTGTCACGTTACGACCATAATAAGATATTTTTCCTCCTTTAGTATCAAAAACAGTACTAGTATCAACAACTTTATCTTCAAGCGCTGCAACTACACTCATTAACTTAAAAGTTGATCCAGGCTCGTGGGATTCCCATACCGCATAATTGCGTTTTTCAAAGTATTTACCACTTTCTCCACGACCTAGATTAGAGAGTGCTTTTATCTCACCTGTTGCTACTTCCATAACCACCGCCGTCCCATGCTCTGCTTGAAAATATTCTAGCTGTTCCAATAAAGCATGGTGAGCTACATCCTGCATGTTAACATCTATAGTTGTGTAAACATCAAACCCATCCTGTGGTTCAATCTCATTAGCACCGCTGATAGGCTTCCATTGATTTTGAGAAATCTTTTGTTTTTGACGGACGCCGTTACTACCTCTCAGATATTGAGAAAATGCTCCTTCCAGTCCTACGGGCGCACTACCAGGTCGATCATAACCCACAATACGCTCTGCCATTTTACCTAAAGGATGCTCTCTTACAACACGTTGTTCTACAATAATACCACCACGAAAAGGTCCTTTTCTAAATAGAGGAAAAGACTTTATTTGAATGTAATCACTATAATTTAAATTCTTAGTAATCATTAAATATCGATTACGATTATTGCGTGCAGTACGCAACTTTTTAGAGAAATAAGATTTTGGGCGGTTTAGCTTTCGCGAAAGCGAATCACTCAATGCTCCTATGTATTCATTAAAATCTGCCTCGCTAGGCGCGACTGCATCAAATCTGATATCATACTTTGAGATAGATGTCGCTAATAATTGCCCATTTGCATCATATAAATTCCCACGATTCGCAGGAATGGTGTCATTCTTAAAAATACGCTGCTCTGCATTGGCGCGATACTTATCACCATCAATGAATTGGATATTTATAATCTTAACAACAATTCCTAGGGCAATGATTAAAAGCACTGCACCTACCATGTAGATTCTATTCAGTATGCTTTTTTCAGTTGTTGCCATCTGTTGTTGATTTAACGATTATTTTTTGCGGTGGGTTTTTTGCTGGTGCAATACCGCGGTTTTTTAATTTAGTAGCAATAGTGGACTCCATTTGCAGAAACATCAACTCACGCTGACCATCTACATACTGACTACGCAATTCATTTTCTTGCTCTGCAAGCTGTCCTATGTAATGCACTTTTTTCTCAAAACTATGTCCAGTGTAGATCATGACAATAGACAGAAATACTGCAAAAATGATGAAGCGCCAGTTTTTAAACGCATCATCATTAGTCAGGAAACTACCCTTTAATATGTCATAAACTTTAAACGCCATAACTACTCTTCAATACGCTGCGCGATACGCAATTTTGCACTACGCGCACGATTATTTTCTTTAATCTGAGCTGCTGTAGGAACTATAAGTTTACCCACTTTTTTAAAGGGCACACTCACTCTACCGAAAACATCTTTTTCTGGCTCACCTTGAAAAAGACCATTACGTATAAAACGCTTTACCGGTCGATCTTCTAAAGAATGATAGGATATAACACTAAGCCTACCACCTACTTTTAATATTTCTTTGGACTGTGTTAAAAACTCTTCTAACACGTCCATCTCTTGATTCACTTCAATGCGTATTGCTTGAAATACCTGAGCTAACATTTTATGTTGTACACGTTCAGGCACAAAAGGCGCACATATTTCTTTTAATTGAGCCACTGTTTCAATAAGCCCTTCATTGCGCTTTGCCATTATCGCTCGTGTTAACTTTGGAGCGATACGCAATTCCCCATATTCTTTAAAAATACGGTTGAGGTCGTCCTCGTCATAATCATTAACAACTCTTACCGCGTCTAATTCATTTTCTTGATTCATACGCATATCTAACCTAGCATCAAATCGAGTAGAAAAACCGCGATCTGCCTCATCAAATTGATGAGAACTAACACCTAGATCAGCAAGAATACCATCCACCTCTTTCACACCATACATGCGTAAGAAACGTTTCATGAATCTAAAGTTTTGATTAATCAATGTAAATCGAGGATCATCAATCACATTCTCTAAAGCATCCAGATCTTGATCAAAAGCAAACAATCTACCGTGCTCACCCAATCTAGAGAGTATCTCACGTGAGTGACCACCACCACCATATGTTACATCAACATATACACCTGATGGATTAATCGCAAGCCCGTCAATGGACTCCTCTAACAATACCGGACTATGATAAGAACTCTGTTGTGTCATCTCCCATTACTTCTTCTGCGAGATCAGCAAAATCTACTGCAGCCTCATCAATAGCCTGCTCATAGCTCTCCTTATCCCATATTTCTATAATATTAATCGCACTCGATACGGTGAGATTTTTAGTGATACTAGCGATTTGTATTAAATCCTTAGGGATTAATAATCTTCCATTTGCATCTATTTCTACGGTTTTTACACCAGCAGTAAAACGACGTATGAAGTCGTTATTCTTTTTCTTAAATCGATTGAGCTTATTCATACGCACCATCATTTCATTCCACTCTTTCATGGGATACAACTCTAGGCAAGGCTGGAACACAGAACGCTTGAGCACAAAGCCCTCTTGCAAGACTGGTGCTAGCTGCTTTTTCAATGAAACTGGCATCATAAAACGCCCTTTAGCATCGATTTTACACTCGTATGTTCCTAAGAAATTGATCAAACCTAATGAGTTATTAATTCAAATATAAAATTAATACTCCACAATTTACCACTTTTTACCACATTGTTAATAAAACGACCTTTTTCTGAATAACTACGGGACTTATGAACAATTTACATGAATACGCGTAACTAATAATTCACGGTTTTTTAATTTCGATTTTATAGAAACACGTCTTAAAAATCACAAAATGTGTCACAAAGTGGGATTCTAAAAAAATACCGCTATCCACATTTACAATGCATGCATTATATAATGCAAATAAGCTATATTTGCTTACTGTACTAAATACAGTATATGACGCAAGAGCTGATTACCGAAGGAAAATTTGAATACTTTGCCACTGGCGAAGGAACACCTATAATCATTTTACATGGTTTAATGGGAGGATTAAGTAATTTTCAAGGCGTGATCGACTATTTCCCATCTAGTGGATATCAAGTTGTAGTACCGTCACTGCCATTATACAGCATGCCATTATTAAAAACCAGTGTAGGCACATTTGCAAAATACATCAATGAATTCATTGACCATATGGGCTGGAATGAAGTTATTCTCTTAGGAAATTCTTTGGGTGGCCACATAGGCTTAGTGACTACAAAGTTGTTTCCAGAAAAGATAAAAGCTCTAGTGATAACAGGTAGCTCTGGACTTTATGAGAGTGCTATGGGTGAAAGTTATCCTAAACGCGGTAACTATGAATACATTAAGAAAAAGGCTGAAGGCGTTTTTTATGACCCAGCGGTTGCTACTAAAGAAATCGTCGATGAGGTTTTTGGTGTTGTAAATGATCGCAATAAGTTAATCAAAACACTTGCAATCGCAAAAAGTGCCATACGTCACAACATGGCCAAAGACCTTCCTAAAATGCCTACTCCTACTTGTATTATATGGGGAAAACAAGACAGCGTAACACCACCAGAGGTGGCTACTGAATTTCATGAAAAGCTACCTAATAGTGACCTTTTCTGGATTGATAAATGTGGACACGCTGCGATGATGGAGCACCCAGACGAATTTAATAAAATACTTGCTGGCTGGCTGCAAAAAAGAGAATTATAGAGAATTTATAACCTCTACTCTTTACACTTACTTCATTTACCTATTCTATTAGTCTAAAAAACTGAGGACTAACTTATCTTTGACACATGAAAATAACTAGTTCAGAATTTGTAATTTCTAACCAAGACGTTAAAAGATGTCCTGATAGCAAGTTACCGGAATATGCTTTTATAGGACGCTCTAATGTGGGCAAGTCTTCTTTAATCAATATGTTGACTAACAAAAAAAGCCTAGCCAAAACATCTGGCCGTCCAGGAAAAACACAGCTGATTAATCATTTTTTAATTAATAAAACCTGGCACCTTGTAGATTTACCAGGTTATGGATATGCTAGAGTATCTAAAACTAGTAAGGCAAAATTTCAAAAATTTATTACTAATTATTTTCAACAAAGACGTCAATTAGTTTGCGCTTTTGTACTAGTTGACGTGCGCCACGAGCCGCAACCTATAGACACAGAATTTATGGAGTGGTTAGGTGAGAATGGCATTCCCTTTGGGATTGTATTCACTAAAGCTGACAAGCTCAAACCCAACGCCCTAGAACGTAATGTTGAAGCTTATAAGAAGCAATTACTAGATGGTGTGTGGGAAGAAGTACCTCCTTACTTTGTGACTAGCTCCAGCAACGGTACTGGTCAAGAGGAACTACTTAACTACATAGGTGAAATTAACAACAGCTTAAATTAATTAGAACACGGGTCGATCATTAACCGTTTTGCGACGTATTTCTCTTAAAATATCTTCAATACCATTGACTTTCATGTCATATACGGTTGTCATATAACGTCCCAACTTACCAGCTGGAAAGCCTTTTCTATTGAACCATACATAATACGGCTCTGGCAATTCACTTAAGTATCTACCTTTATGCTGACCGAATGGCATTTTATACCAGGCCAGTTCTATCAATTGTTTATGATCAAAGAATGGTTCCAATTTAAAATATATAGTATCCTAGGGAACATAGATATGTAAAACCCATGAACTAAATGATATTATTAAAGATAAAAACTTCTAGGTTTGGTAATAAAACCTCTAAAAGCACACTACTTCTTCTTCAATTCTAGCTTCTCTGCAAAATAATCACAAAAATCAATCATCGTATCTCTCATCTTATCATCATTAGTAGCACGGTGATAAGAGTCTGCCATAGAAACTAGTGTTTGATGAAAGAATACTCTCATTTCATCAACTGGCATATCTTTAGTCCATAAATCAATACGGAAACTTTCTTTCTCTATAGAATCCCACATAGAAACCATCATTGCTTTAGCCTCTGCACCAGTAACGCCACCATCTGGCGCACTCCATCTAATTTGTTCTGGGACACGATTCTCATCTAATTCTATCCCTATTTTTATCTCTGATCTATGATTTTGAGCCATTATTGTTTTGGTTTATATCCTGATTTATTAAAAATAACATCTGCTGGTAAAGTAAGCATCGCGTCTAGTGGAGTATCATTATTCTCCATATAAGCTTTAACAATGCGATAACCTATGTACTGTCCTACTCCACCTGGAGTGTTTTGATCGACTTCTAAGTAAAATTTTGAGAATGGAGCTGGTAATATAAAACGGGATTGCAGCTTAGGATCAGTACTATACAACAGGTTCTCGTCAACAAAAAAACTCCACATTTGAGATTCATTATTAACTGTAAATTCATATTTCTCTGGCGCATATTTAAAAATCTGGTCTCCCGTAGACTGAGGTGCAAACAATTGTTGTAAGTAGTGCAACTTACCATAATACACCATAGACCCTAGTAATGTTCTATCCATAGATGGTGGGACAAAAAGATAAGCATATGCTAGACCTATGTCTGCCGGTAAATGATCAATTTCTAAACCTACCTTTTGATACTTATTGATACCTGCATAAAGATCATGATCTTCCCCTAAATACGTATCAATTGCAATTAGTAATTGCGATTGAGTAGGTGTTATTTTACGCCTATAATCCACTTCAGAAAGCACCGTTACAATATCTGGAGTTGCAAATTCTGGAAAATAATACTCTACATGTCTAAAAACATTATCAACCTCATCATGTAATTTTTGATAGTCAAATTTGCGATCGTTAACAGCATTTTCAAGCACAGTTTGTATAGTGTCTACACCTGTCAACTTTGCAATCCACACACTATCTGCATATTGTTGCGGGAACAACATGGGATAGGTTTGTTTTAGATCATTTAAATCATCGATAGTCGATTCAGCAAATTCTTCATGAAACAATTTGAGTTCAGACTTTACAGGTATAGCCGCTATTTCTTGCTCTAACCTTGATGAATCGTTGCACGATGATAGTATGAATAACGCTTTCGCGAAAGCGAGATATTTAAAACCTCTATAAATCTTATACTTCATAGTCCTATAACGACGCTTTTTTTAATTAATTTTAAGGCTGCAAAAATACAGCTAATCTATATCAATTAAAGACTATGAAAGTAGATAAAGTAACAGATCACATTGTAACATGGCTTAAAGACTACGCTACTAAAGCTAGAGTTAAAGGATATGTCGTAGGAGTAAGTGGTGGAATCGATAGTGCGGTTACCTCAACCCTATGTGCTATGACTGACCTAGAAGTATTATGTGTTGAAATGCCTATACACCAGCATCAAGATCATGTTACTCGTGCTCAAGAGCATATTAAACAATTAAAGTCGAGGTTCAATAATGTAGGTGATGTGCGTAGTGATTTAACTCCTGTTTTTGACACATTTATAGATAACATGCCAGCTATAGATGATAGCGCATTAGTAGATTTAACTCGTGGAAATACACGTGCCCGTTTAAGAATGACCACCTTATACTATCATGGTGGTGTAAACGGTTTGCTAGTAGCTGGGACCGGTAATAAGGTTGAAGATTTTGGCGTTGGATTTTACACAAAATACGGTGATGGTGGTGTAGATGTAAGCCCTATTGCAGACTTAATGAAGAGCGAGGTTTATAAAATAGGTCAACATGTATTAGTACCAGACAGCATTATGAATGCTGCTCCTAGTGATGGCTTATATGGAGCCGAGCGCACTGATGAGGATCAAATAGGCGCGAGTTATGACGAGCTTGAAATGATAATGAATGAGATTGATAATGGTAAAACAGCAGCTGATTTCTCTGGCAGAAAACTAGAAGTATTCAATCTATATTCACAATTGAACAAAAAAAATCAGCACAAAATGAACCCGATACCAGTTTGTACCATACCAGAAAAACTTAAGTAATCAGACTTAACAGTCTAATAAGCAAGGAAATACTTACATACAAATAGATTGTAAAGCATAATTAAACGTTGTATATTTGTACTTACAAATACCCCTATAAATGAACGTTTTATTAGCAGACCATCATCCTGTGTTCCGTAGAGGAATAAAAAGTTTGATGAAGGACAGTAAGCGTTTACGCTTCACAGGAAAGGTTGAAGATGGAGAGATGCTCTTATCAGGCATCAAGGAGCATAAACCCGAATTACTTATCCTAGAAATTGACTTACCTAATTCTAACGGTGCTGGTGCAATAAGAGAGATAAGATCTCACTTTCCAGACCTTAAAGTACTTATCGTAAGCTGTCACCCAGAAGAGATATATGCCATTAGTGCCATTAAAGCTGGCGCAAACGGCTATATCTCAAAAACAAAATCTTCTAAAGAGATTAAAAAAGCGATTGAAACTGTGATCAGTGGAGAGACCTTCTTATCTGACTCTATTAAAGAAGTAATGAACTCAAAAAGTAAATCTGGTAAATCTGTAACCTTGCGTTACAAAAAACTATCTGCCAGAGAGATTGAAGTTCTTAATTTGCTTTCAAGAGGAAAGAGAAATAAGGAAATTTCACAAATCTTGAGTATCAATGAGAAAACGGTTAGTACTTATAAAACCCGTTTACTTAAAAAGCTTAATGTAGATAATATTGCAGACTTGATACACCAGTCGCGACTTCTACAAATCACCTCCTAGACAACACGATTTAGGCGTCTCCCCAGATATCTACTCAATTTATTATAGTCCCTAACGGTAGATAATACATCAGTATTATCTACTGCGGGATCTTTAGAAATACTCTCAAAAAGAGCTTTTATCTTCTCTTCTATCATTAATCTACGGAAATTAAGGATTGCATCCATGGTATAGGTAGAAACAGTTTCATCTTTAGACTTTACAAAAATCATTTTCCCATCCCATTTATGCAGTTGATATTTATCTTCTTGCATCACCAGATCTGCTACTAACCTAGCCTCGTGCTCATTAAGTGTAGACATGACATGGTTAAGATCTACTTTACCTTGCATCAATAATAGATCAACAATTTTGGGGTATAGAGTTTTAAATATAGTATTAGAAAACTCTATCTCATCATTTTGAAGATCGAGATAAACTTTTTCATAAACCGGCATGGTTACCTTAACAGGCTCAACGACTAGTTCTCCATCTTCTGACTCTTGTAGAAATTCTTCTTGAAAATCTTCAACTTTATCACCGTATAATAATAAGATTTTAATAATGGCGTGCTCTAAAACGGATCGCCTATCCACTTTAACAGCAGCCTCTGCACTTTCAACTTTTTTTAATGGTTGTGATTGTTGATCACGTCTCTCTTTCTTGCGTTGCTCTGTTATACCTGCATTACGATTTTGGGCTAGTGAAGAAAACAATACATCTTCTCCTATGTCCAGTATAGCTGCACTTTCTCTTACATAAATCTCTCTAGAAATATCATCAGGCACCTTGGCAATACTTTGCACAATATCCCTGATCATCTCTGCCTTTTTTATAGGATCACCTGCCGCTTCTTGTTTTAATAAGTTAGACTTAAAACTTATAAAATCTACTGAATTTGCTTTTAAAAAGTCCTCAATTTCAGTCTGTGTATGTGCTTTTGCAAAACTGTCTGGATCTTCTCCTTCTGGAAAGGTGCAGATACGTACATTAAGTCCGGCTTCAAGTATGAGATCTATACCACGTATAGCGGCACGCATTCCAGCGGCATCACCATCATAAAGAACTGTAATATTTTTAGTAAGTCTTTGTATAAGTCTAATTTGCTCTTTAGTTAAAGCGGTACCAGAACTGGACACTACGTTTTTAACGCCAGCTTGATGAAGCTGTATCACATCTGTATAACCTTCTACTAGATAGCATAAGTCTTCTTTAGCAATTGATTGCTTTGCTTCATAAATACCATAAAGCACTTTAGACTTATCATATATATCACTTTGCGGTGAATTAAGATACTTTGCCGCCTTCTTTTCATTAGTAAGTATTCTACCTCCAAAACCTAAAACACGACCAGATAAACTACGTATAGGAAACATTACACGACCTTTAAATCGGTCAAATTGTTTCTGTTCTTTAACTATGGTAAGACCTGTTTTCTCTAGAAACTCTAATTGATAACCAGCTTTTATGGCTGCATCTGTAAAAGCACTCCACTGGTCTGGTGAGTAACCTAGTTGAAAATATTGAATAGTCTCATCAGTAAAGCCACGTTCTTTAAAATAACTATAGCCTATAGCTTTACCCATTTCAGTTTTGAGTTGGGACTGCATCCACTCTGCGGCAAATTTAGAAACTAAAAACATGGACTCTTTTTGATCCTGTGTTTGCTTTTCCTCGTCTGTTTGTTGAGTTTCTATAATCTCAATTCCATATTTATTAGCTAACCATTTGATAGCTTCTGGAAAAGTAAAATGTTCATGTTCCATTAAAAAGGTAACCGCATTTCCACCTTTACCAGAACTGAAATCTTTCCATATTTGTTTTACTGGTGACACCATAAAACTAGGTGAACGCTCATCAGAGAATGGACTCAAACCTTTAAAGTTTGAACCTGATTTTTTGAGTTGCACAAAGTCACCGATTACCTCTTCTACTCGAGCGGTTTCAAAAACATTATCTACAGTAGTACGTGATATCAATTTATGGAATTTCTAATTTATAGTAACTTTTATTCTATAGTAAAATTAGCTTACTGCTTTTTACTGTACTTGGCCTATGAATGAGCATGTAAAAATAAGGATTAAGCAGCATAAGTAGATGAAACGGCCTGACAGTAATTTCAATATTCTATATAAGAGATACGCTTTCGCAAAAGCGCATAAAAAAAGCTCTTGCGATTACAAGAGCTTTATAAACTTTATAACTAATTACCTAAATCGCACACCTAATGTAACATATTGTTGTTGCACCGGAGAATCTTTAAAGATTTCATTTAAACCATAAGTTGCAAATAATTGCGTATCATTCCATCCAGCATAAGCACTTAGACCATATTGAAAATTATTCACTTCAAAGTCATTAGTTAGTGTGTTAGTCACATCACGACCTTCACGCTCATATTTAATTTCTTGAGAAGAAGTTGAAACCAATCCTATATATCCACCTATACCTACTACAAATGGTTTATGTCCTCCATAGCGTTTGAGCCCATCTTCATAATCTATTAAATCGCGTCTTCCAAATTCTAAGTGAACTGGTGCTAGTACACTAACTTGTGTAAACCTAGACCTATCGACATCAAATCCAGCATCCTCTAATCTAGTTACATTATTAAAGGTTGTAAAAACCTTATTATCATTAATCCTTAAACTTTGAATGCGCATAGTAAGACCATAATTGAACCTCAAAAAATCATCTTCTTTCTTAAGTCTCGTTGAGAATTCTAGTCCTACATCAAACATACCAGATCCCCAAAAACGATAATCATCTCCTATTCCATTACCATCACCTAAGGCCTGATTGAATCCAAAACCGATATATAGTTTTGTATTAGTCATGACCATTTCTTTATCTCTTCTAGATTGATCAAACATGTCAAGAAAATCATAAGGCGCGTCAGACAACTCCTTTTCTTCTTGAGCATAACCCAAATTAAACATCGCAAAAATTGCAGCAATTAAGAGTAAATTATTTTTCATAAATCATTTTTATTTAAATTTAATGTAGTGATTATTAAACAACTACTCATTAACTAATCTTTAACCATAGAAACTGCTCTTGTTTCTACACAAGAGCAGTTTCACTGGCTAACTTAAAAGTGGTATTACTGAATTCTAATCCCGAAGGTTACATATTGTGCGTCTACAGAATTGCTTTTAAATACATTATTGAAATTCATACGGCCAAAGAACGTCAAATCGCCTCTACCTACATATGCATCGACACCATATAAAAGAACTTCATTATCAAAATTGTTAATACGTGTTTCTTTAATTTCACGACCATCTAGATCATACTTCAACTTCAATCTTGAACTCATATTGAATCCTGCAAATCCACCGATTCCAAATTTCCATTTATCATATTCTTGAAAACGCACACGTCCATCTTCATATTCTTTGCGTTCACTACCGCCAAACTCTAAGTGAAGAGGAAACACCAATTGATCTTGACGGAATTTTGCTTTCTCTGTACTGAAACCTATATCTGTAATTTGTGTCTCATCGCCCTGTGAAAAGAATCGATTACCATTAAGCTCTGTACCTTGGGTCTGATATTCTACACCATATAATAATCTAAAATTATTGTTTTTATCTAAGGTCGTTTTCCATTGGTATCCTAAAGAGAAATAATTATTATTAGGATAACTAAAATCATTGATTCCTAGATCATCACCATTCATATAATTATATCCAAAACCTAGGGTAAATCCAGACGTCGTTTTGATATACTTTTGACTTTGCCTATTGTTCTCAATATTTATACTAATTCCTTTTTTAGTAGAAATCTCAAGTGTCGATGTCGCACGATCTTCAAGTCTGTAATCATAAAATGCAGAGGTGCGATTAACCTTTATCAAATTAATTTCGGCATCTGTTTTTGCTCTATGCTGTGTAATAATTTCTGCAAGATCTTCAGCAAATTTTGCTTTAGATTCATCAGCCTGTTCTTCTGTAATCTTATTGTCTTCTAAAGATTTATTAACTCGTTCAATCATCGTTTTAAATTGCGTCTTTTTATCTGAAACGTATAGACTGTGACTTTCTTCTAAGGCAGCTATAGCAGACTCACTACCTCTTATGATTTCGTCATGTGCTCCAGGTGTGCCATCTATGTATTTAACAACTTTACCATCTACTGTGTCTATCTGAACAGGATATTTTTCTCGCATGTTTGCAGCTCTAATGGAGTCTCTTTTAGTTTGCTTTTTTTCAGTTTCTTGAGCTTGAGTAAATAAGCCTAATAATAGACTAAAAACTAAGCTTACAATAAGTACATGTGTTTTCATAATATTTGGTTTTAGATATAAGTATGGCTGTCCGTTTTATTTAAACAGCTGTTTTAAAGGTTGTTAAATTGTTGTTGTTTATCTATTACGATCTACGATTGCAACAGCTTCGGCTCTTAAGAAATTAAGACCTCCTTGAATACTGTTCTGCAATTTGCTTCTATTATCAGATTCGATATCCCATTCAGTTTCTCTTAATAATTTATCTGGATTAACTGTCTTAACAGCTACTTCTGTAATCTCAACTTTACCCATCGCTTTATTCAGTAAAAGCTCCATTTCTTCTTCGGCAGTAAGTTGTTTTTCTATAATGTGCTGATCAGGTACGCTAGCCATTGCTGTATCTTCATTTACGTTTGATAATGGCTCATCTATAACAATAGCAGATGCAGAGTTTTGAACAGTCTGTATATCGTTTTTTAGTTTAGAATTTACAGTTTTAGGTTGCTTGTTATTTTGAGCAATCGACTGATTTTTTATAACATTATTACTAGATTCATCATTAATATGGACATCAGTATTAACCGTGCTAGCTACATCACTATTTTCAGTTTCATCTAGTTTAGGCTCAACAAACATCATGTCATTGCTATTAATATCTTCATCTAATGGTAAAGTATTGACTACTTCATTATTATCACTATCCATTAGAGCGTCATTAGTTAATGAAGGATATAATAGTAAAGCAGCTATAAATATGGCAGCAATGGCACTTAACCAATAAATAACCACTGGCTTTTTACTCTTCTTATCATCTTCATCTAATCGAGCAGACAGCGCATCCCAAGAACCAGCACTAGGCTTTATCTCTCTCTTCTCAAAAGTGTTTTTTATATTATTAAGCTTCATAATGCTTTTTTTTCATCATTTTTAATTCTTCCTGCAGCATCAATCGCGCTTTACGGAACTGTGTTTTTGAGGTACTCTCACTAATTTGAAGTACTTGAGCAATCTCACTATGTTTAAATCCATCAACTGCATACATGACAAAAACAGTTTTATACCCTACTGGCAATCCGTCAATCGCTTCTTGTAGAACGTTCATATCAATACTATCCTCGGCATCTTCATCAATACAGGCAGGTTCTTTCTCTTCATCAATACTAGAGGAATATTTAAAAGGATCTTTCTTGCGCAGGTAATCAATACATTCTCTTACCATAATACGTCTTACCCAACCTTCAAAACTTCCCTGATGTGAAAAGCTGTCCAGTTTTGTAAACACTTTAAAAAAACCGTTAAGCATCAATTCTTCTGCCAGCTCTACTGGCGATACATATTGTCTACAAACGCTTAGCATTCTAGATGCATGCTTTTCATAAAGATGCTTCTGGGCTTTTCTATCACCAGTAGCAGCTTTTTCAATAAGCTTTTTTTCGTTAGTATAGAGTTGTATCACTTTCACAATTTACAGACTTTCTATTAACATAGACGAGATGTTTTTAAAAAGGTTGTCTATGTCATGAAAATAATTTTATTTTTTTCTCGCTTTCGCGAAAGCGCACAAAAAAACCTCCTCTAATCGCATTGATTAAAAGAGGTCTTAAAGTAATTATTAGGGATAATTACTCTTTAGGAAGCACTACTTTATCAACGGCATGTATGACACCGTTAGTAGCTTCAATATCTGTTACTGTAATAATAGAAGTATTGCCATTTGCATCTTTAAGAACTACCTTACCATCTACAAGACTAGCATAAATGGGCTGACCTTGCACTGTAGTAGCCATAAAACCACCGCCATTAGTTTCAATATTTTCAACAATCTTTGCAGCCGTCCATTCTCCCGGAACTACATGGTAAGCAAGAATACGCTCTATTTTATCTTTATTTTCTGTCTTTAATAAGTTAGCGAGTGTTCCCTTAGGTAATTTATCAAAGGCACTATTAGTGGGCGCAAAAACGGTAAAAGGCCCTTCACTTTGTAAAGTCTGTACTAAATCTGCAGCTTTTACTGCAGCTACTAAGGTTGCAAAACGTTTATCTGATGCTGCCACACCTGTAATATCATCAGCCATTACTTGTGGCGTTGCTGATTTTACAATAGCTGGCTGTGCAGGGCTTGTAGAGGCTAGTTGTTGATCTGATTGTGCATTAACACTCATTCCCAATCCTAAGAATGCAAGTGCTGTAAAGACGTTTGTTAATTTCATTTTCAAATTTTATTTTGTTAATTATTTGAAAGTTGGATGCATCTATGGGTAATACGCCCGTAACTTTGAAATGGATTTTTAACAAGTACTAAATAAAAGTTAAAACAAAATTGACTCCTATTCTAGAACAGCATATCGTTGAATTAATTAGGCAAGGCGACCAGCGAGGCATGAGTTTACTCTATGATCATTATGGTCCCGCTTTATATGGTTGCGCTTTAAAACTTACTAAGGATAAAGACGCATCCAGTGATATACTACAAGATGCATTACTTAAAATATGGAATAATTGTAACTCCTATAATGCAGATAAAGCGAAATTCTTTACCTGGTGTTATGGGATTACTCGCAACACAACAATTGACTATTTAAGAAAAGTTCAAAAAAAACAGTCCAAAGAAATCCAATTAAAGGATCGAGACGTATATCCTATAGAGGACACTATTAATCAAGATGATAAAGAAAGTCTTAAAAGGCAAATTAGTACCTTAGATACAAAATACATATCTGTATTAGATGCTGTCTTTTATAAAGGTATGACGCATATGGAAGCAGCTGATTATTTAGATATTCCTCTAGGAACTTTTAAAACCAGAATGCGTGCTGCTTTAATAGAATTGCGCACTATAAATAAAGGGATCACCGTTCTAATATGGATTTTAACAATATCATGAAAATAGAGAATCAACACATAGAAGAGTTTTTGCAATCTGGTTTACTAGATCGATATGTCATAGGTGATACGACTGATGCTGAAAATGTTGAGATAGAGAATATGATAGCTCAACATCAAGAAATTCAAACAGCTTATGATAAATTACAAGAAGAGCTATTCTTATATGCTCAAACAAATGCTGTTACTCCACCTTATGATTTAAAAGAACAAATTGTAAATAAAGTACTAAAGCGAGAAGAATCCGTAAATAGCAATCATGAAAACTGGTTGAGCATCGCTGCTGTTATAGTTGCTTTACTTGCTTTATCTGGTCTAGGTTACTTATACCAGCAAAATACTGGTCTTAAACAAGAGATTGTAGAAACGACTACTCAATTTGAAAACCTAGAACGTGATTATGAGCTCAATGATACTCAAAAAAGAATATTAGAAATGCGTCTTGCATTTATAGAAGCTGGTGATACTGAGAAATATTTAATGCGAGGTTACATAAAAGAAGAACCGTTACGTGTTATTGCATATTATAATCAACCAGCTGGTAAAGCTCAAATAGAAATTGCCGCGCTGCCAGCCTTAGAAAAAGGAAAGGATTATCAATTATGGGCAGATGTGGATGGAGAGATGGTTTCTCTAGCAGTATTAAATGACTTAAAACCTAAAACCATAAGTGCTGAGATTCTTAAAAAAGCATCAGATTTAAATATCACTATCGAAAAAGCTGGAGGAAGCAAACACGCAAGTGTTGAAAATTTAGTGTCATCGATACCATTAAATACGATACCATAATCTTTTATAGATTTTAAAATACTCTTTTCAAAAGTAAAGCCGATGTTGATTTGACAACATCGGCTTTATGATTTTATATAATTGAAAAGAGTTATTTATTCTCTCCTTTATAACCAAAACGTCGCAGTTGTTTCTCATTACTACGCCAGTTTTTATTCACTTTTACATATAACTCTATATGAACCTGCTTGCCAAAGAATTTTTGTAAATCCTTGCGTGCCTCAGTCCCTACACGTTTAATAGCAGCACCTTTGTGACCTATAATAATTCCTTTTTGCGTCTCGCGCTCTACCATAATCACTGATCGTATTCTTATGATATCTTCATCTTCAAAAAATTCTTCTGTATCAATCTCTACAGAGTATGGAATCTCTTTTTTATAATGTATTAAGATTTTCTCGCGTATGCTTTCATTTACAAAAAATCGTTCTGGTTTATCTGTTAAAGCATCTTTAGGATAAAAAGCTGGTGAAGCTGGCAATATTTCAACAATACGTGCCATTAATTGTGGAACACCAAAATTCTCTAAAGCACTAATCGCAAAAATCTCTGCATTAGGCAATCTTTCTTTCCAGTGCGCCACGGCATCTTCTAGTTGAGACGCTTGACCTTTATCAATCTTATTAATTAATACGATAACCGGAACCTCGGCAAAGGTTAATCGTTTTTCAAACGCTTCATTTTTAAGTTCCTTTTCACCTAGTTCTACCATATACAGAATACAATCTGCATCTTCAAAAGCATTTTTTACAAACTCCATCATACTTTCTTGAAGCTTGTATGCTGGTTTAATAATACCAGGCGTATCACTCAATACCATTTGAAAATCCTCACCATTTACAATACCTAATATACGGTGACGTGTGGTCTGTGCTTTTGAAGTAATAATAGATAAACGTTCACCTACTAGAGCATTCATCAATGTAGATTTCCCAACATTAGGATTCCCTACTATGTTAACAAAACCTGCTTTATGTTCTACTTTCTCTTCCATGTGACAAAGGTAGCCGTTTTAAAATTGTGGCTTTTCAATTAAAGCTTTTAAAAATGTAGATTCGACGTTTTTCACATCATTTTCCATTATAGCAATTTTAGTCTTTGAAGCGATTGCCGGAAATCCCTTAAAATTATATGTTAACCACTCTACATTCTCACCATCACGATTTGTAACATCTTCAATAGTGAAAGCATTTTGAGCCATCTTTTCAGCCTCTGGAAAAAAGAACAGCTGGTCACTTGCAGTAAGATTATAATTTTGAATGGCTTTTATAAAACGCGCTCCATTTTCTGATGGTTGATCACCATTAAACAATAATTGATCAGTGTCTTCATCCATCTTTTCAAAATCACCTGATTCACCTACCTGATCATTAATTAAACCTCTTACATGTTGTAATTCAGTCAGTAATCGTTCTGACTTGGTATGAAACTCATTCATATGGTTATAGGCACTTGCATATACCGCTGGGTTTGCCATGGCGCTATCTGTTATCGTTTTCATTAATGCCTCGATTTCCTTGGACTTGTCAACTGTATCTGCCTCTACATTAAGCTCTATCGTATCAAATGCTTCCGTAGTTTGATTGTTAAAAAAGTTACATGCCGTTATGGTGAATAATAATGATATTGTGAAGAAAATATATAAGTGTTTTTTCATGGTGATTTGGTTATTATTACGCTTTCGCGAAAGCGAAATTATACTATTATTCCTTAATTAATTGTTTTACCGTTTTGGAACCTTGCACATCGATAATGGTTAGAAAGTATATTCCTGAAGGAAGTTTTGAAGTATTGATAACGTTACTATTTAAAATAGAACTTACTGGCTGACCTAAAGCATTATATAAGGTTAATTGCTCAGTTTCAACCTTTCCTTCAACTTTAACTTGATCTCGAAACGGATTAGGAAATACAGATGGCACAATATTATAGTTTACTGAATTAGATAAAGTAAAAGCATCTTTAAATCGCACAAGCATGGTCCTTCTAGTAGTCGCGTCAGTAGCCATACCTACAACGATCACTTTTCCATCATCCTGCAATAAAACTTGTCTATTATAATCTTGATGGGTACTACGTGGCAGAATGTATCTCCCACTATTACCGAAGCCATTAATTAAAGCACCATCAACTCCTATATTAAGTAGTAATAAATCATAATTATTATTACCTATAACATCTGCCTGCGCGATAAATGAGCCGTCTGGCAGCTCAACGACACTGTAGGCAAACGTGACTCCATAGTTACTAGAACCATGGTTAAAATACGCTACCCCAGTAGTGTTAAATGTGGTATCTAAAAGACCATTTGCTGTGATTTTATAAAGTGCAAGTTGCGTGTCTATGGAGTTATTACCTGCTGCTCCGGTAATTAATAATCCACCGTCAGTAGTAAAAATCATGTCTCTGGTTGTGTAATTCTCTAGAGTATCAATTATGATTACTACGCCGTTAGTCCCATAAGAAGTAATCAATGATCCTTGAAGATCAAATTTCATAACCGTTGCATCATACTCATTTGTAGCAGTATTAAGTATAGTACCGCTTAAAAAAAGTTCATCTTGGTCATTAATTATCAATTCATAGAAACGAGAATCTGCGGGAACTGGCAGGTCCAAAACTCCGTTAGTACCAAAACTAGTATCTAACACTCCGGTATTATTATATTTAAGCAACTTGTTAACTACAGCAGCATTTTGAGTGGCTGCTAGAACAAATATTTCTCCAGTGCTGGTAACAGCTACTTCCCATACCTCATCATCATTTGTTCCTAGATTAGTTTTTACATGTCCATTTGTCCCAAAGGTTGTGTCCACAGAACCATCAGGCATCAATCGTGATACAAAAACATCCCAATAAGTTCCAAAGAGTGAAGCATCACTATCTGATGTTCCTGCGATAATAATTTTTCCATCTGACTGCACTTGAATTGCATTTGCATTATCCTTAGAATTTGTATTAATATTTACTAAGACTAAACCATTGGTCCCAAACGTAGCATCTCTAGATCCTGTATCTAAATATTTCTCTAAATAATAACTGGTGTTAGAACCTGGATTTCCCGCCACGAGAACTTTATTACCTGGCAGCATAGTAGACACGTTTAAAAATGTTCCATTAGTTGCTCCATTTGCATAGCCATTAACACCATAAGTTAGATCAATAGAAATATTTTGAGCTATCGAACTACTCAAACTTACCAATGTCAACAGAGTTGAAAACCATATTTTTCTCATAACTCTAAAGTACTATTTTATAAATGATTATCCTTTATCAGTAGATTCATCTTAATTTAAATGTTAAATTTTAAGGATATTGAAAATAAATTTTGTTTTTATTAAGGATACCTAGTTAAACCATGTTAAATAACCAATTAACACTGTTAAAGAACTCTATTTTTATAAATAATTAAAATCAACCCAATTAATAATTTATGATATTCCAACAGGAAAACACAGAAGAAATAGCAGCTGCTGCCGCAAAGGCTGCAAAAGCAGAAGCGAGATCTAACATGACTACAACTGAATTGATTTTAGATCAATTAGAATCATGGTATGAAACTCTTATCACCAACTTGCCTAGTATGGCAGTTGCACTAATTGTATTAATAGTAACTTATTTTATATCAAAATGGGTTAGTCGAGGTGTACAAAAACTAATACAGCATAAAGTCAATCAAGTATCTGTGCGCAAACTAATAGGTAAAGTCGCTGCAGCCGTAGTAATTGTAGGTGGTTTATTTATTGCACTAAATGTTCTTGATTTAAATGAAACGGTACAAGCCATAATTGCTGGTGCTGGTGTATCAGGTCTTGTCATAGGTCTTGCTTTACAAGGTACTTTATCTAATACGTTAAGCGGTGTACACTTAAGTTTTAGGAAAATGGTAAGCGTTGGCGATTGGGTAGAAACCAATGGCTATGAAGGTGAAATTATTTCTATAGATTTAAATAAGTTCATTATGCGTGAAGCAGATAATAATACTGTGATTATACCTAACAAATTAATCATGGAAAACCCTATGAAAAACTACGGTCTAACTAAAACCATGAGAGTTATTGTGCACTGTGGTGTAGGCTATGAAAGTGATCTAGATCACGTAAGGGAAGTAGCTAAACAAGCGATTCTTGACAATTTTGACCAAATCAAATCTAAAGACGACGTAGAGTTCTATTATAGAGAATTTGGCGATAGCAGCATTAATTTCATGTTGAGGTTCTATTATGATATAGAAAATGGATTACAAAAGTTAATCAATACTAGTGAAGCTATTATTGTAATCAAAAAAGCATTTGACAGAGAAGGAATTAACATCCCATTCCCGATAAGAACACTACAGTTTGACAATCAATTACAAATGCAAAATGTTCCAGAGCAACAAAGTTAGAGTAGTTTAGATTTATAGATTGAGAATCCCTAGATCATTAATGATTTAGGGATTTTTTATTGGTATTATCCCAGGCTTTATACAGTAGGATGATGAGCATAATCTCAAAAGCTAATGTTGCTAGAATGCCTAATGGAAAAAAAATAATCATACAAAAAGACACTCCGCCTATAATCCCTACAATTCCGGTCCATTTTGCAAGTTCTCCTAATTGATCTCTATGAGTAAAAAATCCTAAAGCAAGAAATAAGTAAATCAAACCATAAAAAAAAGAGAAGAGTAAGATAGCACCATACCTATTCCTTCATTTTCATCCAGCAAATTTGAATAAAACAAGAAGTCAATTATATAAAATATTGCAAGTAAGGCTATAGCGCCATACGATGCATTTTTAATTAATGTGCCTTTATTAAGCAGACCATAGTGCGCAATAGCTATTAGTAAAACAGTTAACGTTAGATATTCAATAATTATACTTACCCCATAAATACTAGGTGGCATAAGCTCAGTATTAAAAGCTTCGTTTATACTCACTAATACATTTAATGTTCCTAATATTAAATAGATAATACCAGCAATCATTCCCCAACCTAGTAAAGACTTATTATAATTAATGGCTGGCAAAACATCGGGTTGTTTTTCTGAAGTTTTAAAAACCTCATCAATGGATTTACCTAAAGCTTCAAGAATATTTTTAACTGTGTAACTTCTAGGAGTTACATCTCCATTCTCAATGCGTTGTATGGTGCGTACATTTATGTTACACAGCTCAACAAGCTCTTCTTGAGTAAGTCCTTTTTCCTTTCTTAATTGTGCAATGTAGTTTCCTAATTCTGGCTGATTCATAACAAATAGTTTTTAAATTCTTGCCGCAATAATACTGGAGACAATGGGCTAGGTCAAAATTTTTTAAGCTACTTAAACCCGACATTTACACGGCAAAGCCTTGAATAGCCTATAAAACAAGTAAATCAATCGTTTGATTGTCTCGTAGAATGCATTAACTCTAATTTCCAAACAGAATCTTTTTTAACAGCTACAACACTTTCTAACCAGCTACTTTTAAAACTAACGGTATCTAATTTGAACGTACCGTAATTGTGATATGCTAGCCATAATTTATCGCCGTTACGTTTTGCCGCAATTCTTTCAAAGTTGTTGATTCGTTCAAATTGGAGCTCTCTTTTCTTAGCATTTTTACACCAGTTTGCAATAGTGTCATTATTCCATACTTCACCATGTTCTAATAGCAAGAAATCATCTGTTTGATACCTAGTTATTGCAGTCTCATCATGACCTGACCAGACCTCATCAAATAAGTCTTGAACCACTTTCTCTACAGCTATTGTCGCTTCCTCATCAGTTTCTTGAAGTTTTTCGGTTGTTGCGGTCGAGCAAGCATACACGATTACTATTAAGAAAAATAGTGTCGTTAGTTTAATAATTTTCATAAGTATAGATTTTGAGTTAAAGTTAATACGCTTTTGCGGAAGCGTAAACAAATAAAACACAAGTATTTAAAAATCACAGTAATGTTATATAAACGTGACACCTTTAATACAAATGAATTCTAATTTTAATCTAAATAAAAAGGTTATGAAAAATACTGTAAATACAATTATAGCTATAAGCTTAGCACTATACTCAATAATTTCAAGCGCACAAAGAACAGACCCAAAAAGTCAAGATAAAGAATTAGGCGCTGTAAGCTGGTATAGAGACTATTCAACCGCATTAAAACTATCTAAAGAACATAATAAACCAGTTCTTATTTTATTTCAAGAAGTTCCTGGATGCGCTACCTGTCGTAACTATGGTCACAATGTATTGAGTAACCCATTGATGACTGAGGTTATTCAAAATGAATTTATTCCCTTAGCAATTTTTAATAATAAAGGTGGTAAGGATAAAGATGTATTAAAGATCTATAAAGAACCTGCATGGAATAATCCCGTGGTACGTATTGTAGACTATGATGGTGTAGATATCGTAGATCGTGTGGGAAATGATTACAGTGCCCAAGGTTTATATCGCGCAATGGAAAATGCTTTAAAAGTTAGCAAAATAGAGATCCCGCAATACATGATGATTTTAGCAAAGGAGCTTTATGGTAATATCAATTCTAGGAATAAAGAAACCTACTACAGCATGTACTGTTTCTGGAGTGGTGAGAAGCTATTAGGTACTCAACCTGGTATATTAAATACTGAAGCAGGATTTATGAATGGTTATGAGGTAGTAAAAGTAACCTATGACAGCACTGCATTAAACATTAATGATTTAAACAGTTATGCAAATAGTCAAGAAATGCGTCCTATTAAAAAGGATCAATCTTATAGAATCAGTTCTAAAGATGAAGATTATTATTTAAAACATAGCAACTACCAGTATTTACCTTTATCTCCTCTACAGCGCACATTAATAAATAGTGCTTTAGGAAATAGGAATGATGCACAACAATATTTAAGTCCACAACAAATGAAATGGTATGCACAATCTGGTAAAACTGATAAAATTCTGTATTTATCACCCTTTGGACAAGCTTGGAAAGAAAGGATGTATAGTTCTTAATTTAAGTTAACTAGAGACTTTCCCTTAAAAAAACTAATACTAAAACACCTAACAAAATGGTGAATTTACTAGGTGTTTTTCATGTTTATATTGATTTAATTACAGTACATCTGGTAAGGCCTCTATCCTACCATAAAATGTTGCTGGTCTAACCTTATCATACATATCTACATAAGAAGCATCTGATTCAATAACTTCTTTTAAATTTGGTAATTCAGCACTTAATTTAGCAACAAACTCTGTTGAATCACTACTTTGATTTGCCGTTCTTCTAATCAGTTTTAAGTACTCTACTTCTGTTAGTGCTAGACGATATTTATCACTCATAAATACCAAGCTATCTTGTCCATTTCTAGCGGCACGAAGTGCTTTACTAAACTTAAATCGATCACTGTTACTTATTTCACTATTTAGCAGTATAAAATCATTCAACTCTGCTTTTGCTGAACCTAAATAAATTTCATCTAACTGATCTTTAAAAACTTGTGCATTACTTTGAATTGATAAAAGAAAAACTAGGGCTGCTGTTATATTTATATATGTTTTCATGATTATGAATTTTACTTATTATTATAGTGCAAATTTAAAACCTATAGATAGTAAAACATGTGAACATCTTTCACCTAAAATGATAGATTATTCCCAATAAATAACCGCATAAATAACATTTCTGTTTTTTATGCGGTGATATAGTTAGATACGCTTTCGCGAAAGCGATATCTAATAGATTTTAGTATTTACACAATAGCTTCCTCCATAATATCTTCAACGACTTCTGGATTAAGAAGTGTGCTTATATCGCCTAAATTAGAGGTGTCTTTACAGGCAATTTTTCTCAAAATGCGACGCATAATTTTACCACTACGAGTTTTAGGCAACCCATTTGTAAATTGAATTTTATCCAGCTTTGCGATGGCACCAATACGATCTGCAATGAGTTGGTTGATTTCTTTACGCAGGTTATCATGATCTCTACCTTCACCGGTTTCTTTTAATGTGATGTAACCATATAACGCGTTTCCTTTAATATCATGTGGGAAACCTACTATAGCACTTTCTGCAACAGCTGGATGCTCATTTATCGCATCTTCTATAGGCGCTGTTCCTAAGTTATGACCACTAATGATGATCACGTCATCTACACGACCTGTGATTCTATAATATCCCACAGCGTCTCTTAAAGCGCCATCACCTGTAAAATACATGTTTTCAAAACTATTGAAATAGGTGTTTTTATATCTTTCATGATCACCATAAATAGAACGCGCCATGGATGGCCATGGATACTTAATAGTCAATCTTCCTTCAACTTGATTACCTCTTAATTCTTTACCTTTTTCATCCATTAATGCTAGTTGAATACCTGGTAACGGTAAAGTTGCATAAGTAGGTATGGTAGGTGTAGAGTATGGTATAGGCGAGATCATGATTCCACCAGTCTCTGTTTGAAACCACGTGTCTGCTATAGGGCTATTTTTCTTACCTACATGGTCGTTATACCAGTGCCACGCTTCTTCATTAATAGGTTCGCCCACGGTACCTAGAACTTTTAAAGAGCTTAAATCATGATTTTCTACAAAGCTTATATTTTCTTTAGCGAGCGCTCTAATTGCGGTAGGCGCTGTATAAAACTGTGTGACTTTGTGTTTTTCTACTATTTCCCAGAATCTACCATAGTCAGGATATGACGGCACGCCTTCAAACATGACAGATGTGGCACCATTTGCTAGCGGTCCGTACACAATATAACTATGACCAGTGATCCAGCCTATGTCTGCAGTACACCAGTAGATGTCATTTTCTCGATATTGAAATACATTTTTAAAAGTATATGCTGTATAAACCATGTAACCTGCCGTGGTATGCACCATTCCCTTAGGCTTTCCCGTTGATCCAGATGTATATAAAATAAATAAAGGGTCTTCTGCATCCATAACGGTGGCCTTGCAGGTAGGACTTGCTTCATCTAATAAAGGTTGTAACCATATGTCACGTCCTTCTTTCATCACTACATCACTATTGATTCGATTAACAACAAATGATTTTTTGATACCTGGACAGGTTTCTAAAGCTTGATCTACAATACTTTTAAGGTCTATTGTTTTTTTACCTCTATAACTACCATCACTACATATAATAGTTTCACAATCACAATCATTAATACGTGTCGCTAGTGCCGTTGAACTAAATCCTGCAAATACTACTGTGTGTACGGCACCTATCCTTGCACAGGCCAGTATAGATACAGCAAGCTCTGGTATCATAGGTAAATAAATACAGACACGATCTCCTTTTTCTATTCCTTGCGATTTTAAAACATTAGCAAATCTAGAAACACGTTCATGCAATTCTCGGTAAGTAATGTGTTGAGCTTCCTCATCTGGATTATTCGGTTCAAATAGAATAGCTGTCTTATCTGCTCTAGTAGCAAGATGTCTATCGAGACAGTTCTCTGTAATATTGAGTTTTGCTCCTTCAAACCACTTCACTTCAGGTTTTGAAAAATCCCAGCTTAATACTTTATCCCATTTCTTGCGCCATAGGAAATGTTCTTCGGCTATTTCTTCCCAGAAACTTTCTGGATTGCGCACTGATTTTCTATAGACTTGCCAGTATTCTTCGAGGTGTTTTATGTGATAATTACTCATTTTAAAATAGCTTTAGACATTATAAAAATAATCTATTAGTCAGTAAAACTGATTGCAAATGGATAGTTGTAAATTTGCAGACTTTATAAATTACTATATTGAAATATCTTTTCTTAATATTTATAGCCTTTTTAGGATTTAACAGTGTTGCACAGCAAGAAAACGCCGCTCAATCCACAAGTCGCAAAGGAGACTTTTATGTTTATTGGGGTTGGAACTTATCTGCATATAGTAAATCAGATATTACATTTTCAGGCGACAACTATGATTTTACTCTTGAAGATGTAGTTGCTTATGATCGTCAATCTGATTTTGACCCTAAAAAATATCTGAATCCTGGTAGCATTACCATACCACAATACAATTTTAGAATAGGATATTTTATAAACGACAAGTATAACATCTCTATAGGAGCAGATCATATGAAGTATGCTATGCTAAGAGATCAAACCGTGCGTATTAATGGTCGCATAGACGATACCTCTACCCTATATAACGGCGTTTATGATTATGAGGAAATATCGCTAGATCGCTCGTTTTTACAGTTTGAACATACTGATGGGCTTAACTATGTTAATATAGGATTGCGTCGCATGGACCATTTGTGGGATTATAAATTCTTTAGTCTTCAAGCGGTCACTGGTCTTGAAGGAGGAATCATTATTCCTAAAACAAATACTAAATTATTAGGTCGCCAGCGTTATGATGAGTTTCACGTATCTGGATATGGCTTAAGTGCCGTGCTAGGTCTTAATTTTGAGTTTTTTGAGCACTTCTTTGTTCAAACAGAATTAAAAGGTGGTTATATCAACATGAATGATATTAGAACTACTGCTGACACTTCAGATTCTGCGAGTCAGAGTTTTCTATTCCGTCAAGTGAATATGGTGTTTGGCGCGCGTTTTAAGTTGTGGGATTAGTTTTATTACGCTTTCGCGAAAGCGATATTAACACAAGCACCATCACAATTATTAAACCTATGGCTAGATAATAATACCAGGGTGTGGGAAAATTAATAGGACTGGTGTCGCCTGTAATTATAAATCCTGCCCAATAATAAGGATGCTTTAAATCTTCTTCTACCTGGTTTTCTAAGTAATCTTGTTTGGCCTTTTTAAGCGCCAGATCCTTGCGATCTCCATCCTTAAGATAAGTATAAAAGCTTTTCATAATAATAGAGGTCTCTCGATCTGGAACGCGCCATAAACTGGTGAGTGTAGAACGTGCACCAGCATATTGAAACGCTCGAGATAGACTCAAAGTACCTTCAATAGGATCCACTTTTCCATAAGCTGTGTTACAAGCGCTAAGAGTAACTAGTTCAGAATCTAAGTTAAGGTTGTAGATCTCATTAAGTTTTAAATAATCTTCATCCTTGTCTCCTTGGAAAAGTAGTTTACCTTCATTGTCATTTTCTGGATTTACCACAGCATGCATAGCTAGGTGATGCATGTTGTAATTAGGAGCCTCATTTAAAAAGTTTTGTTTAGTTGCATTTGCGGCCTCCATATTTCTTGAATTAAATATTTTATTAATATGGGAAGTCTCTTCTTTTGCATAGGGCAATTCAAGTCTGCCTGATCTAACAAGAGTTTCTGCTATGTGATTACGCTTTTCGTTATAATCAGGTCTAAAAACAATTGCTTTAAGAGTTTGATTTTCATTGTGTTTACTAACAGCGTTTATGGATGTAATATAACTTCCTACTTGTTCAGGACTAACTAGGTACTCCACTGGCATTGGGTTTAATGCAATATCTGGGATTATTTTTATAAAGTTTTTGCCATTTGTTTTAGAGGTAACTGTTTCAGATAAAAGATTTTGTTTTTTAAAATTGAAATCTGAATTTCTACTATGTTTTAATATGTTTTCATAGTCTTTTTTTGAAGCCACGTAGCATATATCGATATTATTTTTGGTAAGAACGAAAGCGTAGATATCCTTTTCATCACTATCTAGTTTTATGATAGCATCACTTTGATCCATGTCTTTTAAAAAGCTATCCATATCTAAATCGGTATTTTGTACCATATGGAAGTTTGGAGCTTTGACACTTATAGAATCAACTAAATTTTGTAACTCTCTTTGGTGCAATGCGTATTGAGATTCCCAAAAATCAGTATCACTATCTAATGTTTTATTATTTAATCTTTCTAAGTCAATTTGAATTTGATTTTTTAAATATTCTAAAGTTATTCCTAAATGGGAAATGTCGTGTTTTTTTAAAAGATCATTAATACTTAGTTTTTTATGAAGTAAAGGCTGTTGAAGTTCTTGAATACTTAATAAAACCATTTTTAAATGATCTTTGGTCAGTTTATTGTTTGTGTATGCTAATCGTAATAGGTTTTCTTTTATTTCATTTTGAACTTCAATATCTTGATCACTTGGTTGATTACCGATATAACTTTTTAGTATAGCAGATGCCAAAAAATACAAAGGCAATACCTCAATGGTGTGTTCAGGATTTTGCTCATTATAACGCTTAATGGTATGTGCTATTTTTAGACAGTCAGAAACGTTTTGGGGTATACCGTTCACTTTAGAATAAGCATCGCGGCTAGTATTTATGTCGTAGCCGTTAATATTATAAGATTTAAATAATTCTTTTAGACCTCTATCTGCTTCCTTTTTTGTGCCATAATTCAAAGCATATCGTATTTCATAACCTAACAGAATTCTATCTTGACTTATTTGAGATATTTTTTCGTTGTAAACAAAAAATTGATCTAAATAGAATCTAAGTTTTTCTGGATCTTCTTGCTTCTCATAATACATTAGAAGTTTGTTAATACTAAATAGAGGATGAGTTTGTTGATCAGTTTGTGCATCATCCACCAATTTAATGGCTTTTTTATACCATGCAACTGCTTCTTTACTATCTCCAAATTTACGGTACGCATATCTTGAAGTTATCTCACTTAAAATACCCAAACATTTATTTTCAATATAATGTTTCTTCTCTATCTCCTTAAAATTACTGTTTTTTTGAACCAAATTATTGTGGAATAAAGCTTGACGATACATACTGTCTATTTCTTTTTCATCTAATTTTTGCTTAGATCTAAATTTTCTAAGGCAGTAAACTAGATTTGCATAATTATCTACAGGATGGTAGAAGGCTTTGAAGTGATTATTATAGAAGATAGCTTTATCCTGTTGATTATTAATAAAATAATATTCCGATAGTTTAAATGCTAGGTTTGATAAATAATAGTTAATTTCAAAATCGTAGTACGCATTTTTTGGAGTTGATGAGTTTTTTTTATAGTTGGATACAGACTCAATTTGACTAATAAAAAAAGGTTCAGCTTCAGCAATCCATTTTTCAATAGCAGCAAAATCGCCTAGTTCTTGATATATAGAGTATTCAGAACTCATGGCGTTAAGCAAATACTGTAAATATTGTATACTCTGTTCATTTACTTCAGAAAAGGATTCTAGTTGCTTGCTTGCTAGATCTTTTTGCGGTCTTACGCCTTCGTAAAGAGCTTTTCTTAAAAGACTATTGTCCAAAGAATATCGAGAAATAAAATGATAGTCAGAAAGAAGCTTTAAAGTATCGGTTTGTGAATATGACTTTTGTAATAAAATAACTTTTTCTAATTGACTTAGTGACTCATCCATCTTTAGATTTAATCCTTTGAATTGAGCGTCATATCGGTAAAGTCTAATTAAGAAAGCCGTGTCATGTTTTTTAATAGAATTAGTGATTGATAATGCACTATCTAATTTTTGACGAATTTGTTTATTTGAATATTTTGTAAAGTCAATAGTAGTTTCTTTATAAAGTTTTTTAGCTTTTTCGAGCTCTTGAGAAACTTCAGTTTTTAGTAATTCTTTTTCTACCTCTTTTTTCTCACAACTACTAATTAGTATGAAGATAAAGGTGATTAAGATGAGTTGACTTAGTTTCATAAAATAGATCACTATTCCTTTATAAATTTAATAACTTCTTTTCTTTCAGCCAGTTCTATTTCTATAAAATATAAACCCTTAGAAAAATCAGTTATAGAAATGGGTTGATCACTACTATGATTTTGCTTTTTGAAAACCTGCTTCCCTATAGCATCATAAACAGAAAAGGAAAAAATATGATCAAGACCCGTGATATAAATTTCATTTAAGGCAGGATTAGGATATAGATTTATCGCTGTTAATTCCTGTTCAGCCTCATTAAAGGTGGCAGTTCCATAAAACTGACCGTAAATTTCAAATTCACCGTTTACCATCATGCTTTGAGTAGAAGTGTCTTCGGCTTTGTAAACCGTAAGTAAAGCACCATCTCCATTACTGACTATTCTAGGTTGCGTTGCGCTTCCTGCAGCAGCCACAGGCGCTTCAGATACTCTAAGTAAATTTGCGCCTACGGTTCCCGTTGAAGATACGGAGCGCATAAATATTTCTCTTTCATTTCTATCACTAAAGAATGGATTAGCTTGAAAAACAACATAAAACATATTGTCTGCTGGCAACCACTCAACGTGAGGAATCACTGCATCTAATCTGGTATCGCTGCCACCTACTTGACTTATTTCAAATTCAGGCACTAGTAGGTTCATAGCAGCATCGTAAATCACTCCAAAAACGTCATATTCTCCTGCAGTAGAATTATCTGCTTCATAAACAAACAGATAAGAATTATCTATAATACTATGAGCTGCTCTAACCGATTTATTTACAAAACCTGAATTATCTATTGCACCTCTATTACTCAATCGTACGGTATTACCTACGACACCTGTTTGACTTACTATTGTTGCATAAGCCTCTTCTTCATTTGTTATAGGAGAAGTGACATAGGTAACAAGATATTCATTAGAAAGCGGATTAAATATAATGTCTGGAATTGACCCATTAGTTTGCGCACCAGCAGTGATTGAATTGGTGATATCAAAAGCATTCCCTAATAATACACCTGTATTAGAGATTCTCTGACCCGTAATTTCTACTCGAGCAGGCGTTGTGCTGGTCGATAAAATCCTAGAAATAAATATGGCCAAATATTCATTCAAATTTGGATTATAAGCTATTGCTGGAGACCTACCATCTTCATTTGCAGCCGTAAAACTTATTCTAAAATCGGTAGTATTTAAAGTCCCATCTTGGTTAACGATTACTCCATAAGCTTCAGTTTTATTACTATTAAAATCACCTTGATATACGACCAAATAGTTATTGTCTGTAGTATTAAAAGTTATTCTAGGATGAAGATTACGGCGCTGATTATTTCCTAAGTTTAATGAAGATATTAATATGTCGTTACCTTGAATATTACCATTGAGGTCTGTAAAACGACCTATTATTTGATTATTGTTATTTACAACTCCATTTTGATCAGTATCATCGCTATCCCATACTACTAGGTAATTTTGAATTGTAAAATTATAAGCTAGATCTGGAAAGTCAACTTCTGTAATTGTACTGCCAAATCCACCAGCATCACTAATTCTAAAATCATTAGGTCCATAGAATTGTGCACTAGAAAATTGAATGGCAATAAATAAAAGTAAATAGGTTGTAAAGTTCTTCATGAGAGGTCATTTTCCTCTTAATGCAAACACGTTTGTAAAGGTTAACATGTTTGTAGATATTTTTTATGTAGTTCACGCTTTCGCGAAAGCGAAACTTCTACAAATCTTCTAAACTTAATAAAAGCTCTCTAGCCTTAACGTAGTTGTAAGACTCGACTTTAGAAATTCCCTCCAGAACAGCTATACTTTCTTGTATTTGATCATTCTTCAAATATGCCAAAGCAAGATACCATCGGGATCGTGCATAAAAATCATCTTGTACATTCTGATGTTGTTTGTATAAAGAAATGGCTTTTTGCGTATTTCCCTTTCCTAATTGAGCATTTGCATGATAAAAGAGGTACATGCTTTGTTGATCTGTTTCATATAACTGTTCAAACAATATAGCTGCAGTGGTATAATCTTTTATTTCATAAGTATAAAATGCCTTACTTATTAAGTCTTCTTTGATTTCTTCACCGCGCTCTATACCACCCATTACATTCCTGTATGGTTCGTAATTAGATTCAAAAAGCTCTAATGTTGTAATACTATTACCGAATAGATTCAATGAAAAAATAATGATAGCAGCAGCGGCTACAGCTGGAATTAAATATTTAAAAACACTAGTCTTTTTAGTTATTGTAGAACCTTCAGATGCTGGTTGATTTACTTTTCTTTCTTGTTCTTGTAATAGGTTTTTGAGTTTTGATTTTTTCTGTTCTAATGCAATTGCCCTTATATCTAGAGACTCTTCATAAAGCGCTTTAAATGCAGGGTCTTTTTCCAGACGATTTTGAAATTCTATAAACTCAGCTTGAGAAGCTCGATTATGAATCACGTTTTGTATAAGGGTAAGGGAATCCATATTAGTTTTTTGTGAGTTCTTTAAGTTGCTTCATGCAGCGGCTTTTTTGGGCTTTTACTGTATTTTCACTAGTATAATTTTCTACGGTCATTATTTCTTTAATAGTTAGGCCGTCTAAGTAAAATAGTGAAATGATATTTTTACAACGTTCTCCTAGTTGATCAAATGCCACATGTAGGACTCGTTGATTTGAAGTTAAGACTTGCTCTTCCAGATCTAAATGTGTTATTTCTTCTTTTATGTAGGATAGATCATCAAGGTTAACAGTGTTTTGATCTTTTCTTAGAACCTCGTAGATTTTATTATTTGCAATGCCAAAAATGTAGGTCTTTAAACTGCTGGTTAGTGATTGTAATTTTCCAGAGGCTGCATTCTCAAATAAAATTACAAAGGAGTCTTGATAGATATCTACAGCGGCTTCTGGATCGACTCCTTTTTTCAAGGCATATCCTATAAACTCTTCTCGATACAGACTGTATTGTTCCTTAAAAAAAGCAGCCTCTCCAGATTTTAGTAATTCAATAATAGGTTGGTTTTTCATAGAAAAGTCACGTCTAGAGCTTCAGTAAAATTACAAATATCTATGCAACTGTGTTAACCTTTAAAGATACAACTCATTAAAAGGCAACAAACTATTACGATCGAATTATGAAAAAATCAATACAATGGATGTGCATTATCGCTTTATCCTTCTCCACAGTTGCAAACGCGCAACTATTTAAAAAACTTAAAAAGAAGGTGGACAAAAAACTTAAACAAACCGAACAAAAAATAGAACAGAAAGTTGATAAAAGTGTAGATGATTTATTATTCTCAAGCGACTCAACTACCACTAATTCCACGAGAATCAGGAATGACGAATATCCTACTATGGAAGATGCTCCTATGGGAATGGATCAAGACCAATCTATAAATCAAATGGATGTTCCTTCTCAACAAGAAAATCTTTTTGAATCGTATACTAAATATGATTTTATACCAGGAGCTGATCTTAAAGTCATGGAGAATTTTACAAGCACTTTTATAGGGGATTTTCCTTCTACATGGAATACTGATAGTAGTGCTGAGGTAGTAGAAATGAATGCGCAACCTGGTAAATGGCTACAAATAGGTAATGGGTCAAAAACGCTGGTTATGAATGACATCATTGATAACTGGCAAGAAGATTTTACTCTTGAATTTGATATCGCTCATGATTTCCCTCAAGAGTCTGCATTTAAAAGGCATTTTGATATCATTCTTTCAGACCTTAAAGATGCAAACTCTTATCTGTCTGATGCCTATGAAGGCAAAGCCTATACTTACCTAAGAATAGGTGCTGGCGGTGGCAGTGGCTACGGAATCCTAATTAATAAAAAAGCTAAAACACCTGGTCTTAACGCTACTTCAAAAACTAGTTATGATGCTTTCTATAATCAGTCCATAATAGATAAAGTGCATCACGTCGCTATTGTTAAAAAAGGACTGCGCATCAAAATGTATGTTAATGAGGAAAAGGTGATTGATATGATGAGAGCCTTAGATCCAGCAGCAGTTTATTCCACGCTCAGATTTGGAACTAATATATCTCCTGATGATCAACATTTTTACATTAGTAATATCAAGTATGCTGGTGATGTCGAAATCCCACAAAGTTTATTTAAAAACGGTTCTTATCAGGCACACGGAATCACTTTTGATACCGGCACTACGATTATAAAACCTGAGTCTGCTGGAGTATTGAAAAGACTTTCGCAAGAAATGGCAAAATCATCAAATACTTATGAAATTATAGGTCATACAGATACTGATGGAGATGAATTAATGAACCAGCAACTCTCAGAAGAACGAGCAAATGCTGTAAAATATGTTTTGATCCATCAATACGGCGTCGACGCCAGCCGATTGACAACCTCAGGAAAGGGAGAAAATGCACCAATTTTTCATGGAGAAGATCCTGTTTCTAAAGCTCAAAATCGCAGAGTAGAAATTAAGCAATTATAAATCATGAAAATATTCTTTACCACTTTACTGGCCGTATTGCTATGCAACACGGTTCTGGCTAACGATAAATTAAAGGATGGCGTTTTTACTTCTCCACATGGAGAGGTCCATATTCTTAATTCAAAATCTGGTAATAAAGCTGTTGGACTATATAATCAATATGGGCATATTTTGTTATCGCCGTTTACCATAACAGGCAGAGGAACAATTTATACAGGCGCCTTCTCAAATAATTGCAGGAATGGACTGGTGTCATTTTCACCCAATTCGACAAATGGATGGAATGGCAACTATAAATGGAAAACTACCACAGGATTTAATAAGTGGGATGGCGGCTGGAATGGAACGTTACAATCAACCAATTTCCCTAATAATGAATTGACTAAAACCTTTCAGACTAAACTAGGAACAATGCAACTGATTCAAAACTCTAATGGTCGAGTTGCTGGGTTTTTATATACTAACAACAAAGAGTTTTATGTCTATGGAGATTATAAAAATAAGCAATTTAAAGGTTACATCACATCAGATGAGAATACCATAAAATGTAACACTGGATTTACATTATCATTTGATTGGAATCATGGGATTTATGGTACCGTTACTGTTCCAGGTTTTTCTAAACAAAATTTCAGAGGTTCTGAATCTAGAAATCTATTAGAATTAAAATTTCAAACAATTAAAAACTATGCCAATAAAGGCAGACCTAGAGATAAAGAATGGGGAAAAATTAACATCACAATGATTTTATATGATGATATAGGAACTCTTTTTACAAGAGATTTGTACACAGATCAAACCAGTAAAAGATATCAAGAAAATCAATTTTATGATGTAAATAGAACCGTCTCGGGAGATATCTTTTACAGTCTTGTAGGTCCAGCAGGATACTATAGTAATCCTCGTTTAGGATTTTCTTTTTCACACAGAAGAACTAGAGCAAGTAATGCAGAAGATCGTCTTAGATTATCTACTATATCACTTAAATCTATTCTAGAATACCTCAATTTTCAGCGAGATGCTTCCAGTTTTGTCAACGGTCCTGATGGTCGTAAAATTATTCCAGATTCAGATCATACTTTCTGGCTTACGGAGGAAAATGGAAAACGTACAGTTCGTGGTTATGCCTTTATAAAATATGACGATGACGATAAATGGGGCTATTTCTATACTCTAAAACTTAAATAATTAAAATCATACAACATGAAGAATTTAAAATATGTAATAATGTTAATAGCATTGACGATGGTCAATTGCGCTTTCGCGAAAGCGGAAACAAAAAACTCATCCTGTATAGAAACACTTGTAACGGACTGGTCAGGAACCTGGGACACGTCATTTGGGCAGGTAATTTTAAACCAGAAAAATCAATATGTAGTAGGAACTTACAGAGAATTAGGCGCCATTAGATCACTTACCACCATGGGAACAGCTTTTTATGGAGAGTTTGACAACAATGGACGCGTGGGCTATTTCAAATGGATTAAATCTGGTAATTCTTTTACAGGAACATGGGGATGGACTGCAAGCCACGAACAAGGCGTCTGGAACGGAACAAAAACTACCGATGCTGCCCAAAACTACATCAAAGGAAAATGGACTACGACATATGGTGAGCTAGATTTTATAAATAGCAAGACGGGCATTATGGTTGCTCATTATGGAAATAATGGTGGTATGGTATGGGGCAAAATGAATCATACTACAGGAATTTTTACTGGCAAATACAGAAGAAAACTAGGTGCTGTTAATGAAACTTGTTCTTTCATTTTTAAGAATACCACGTTCCAAGGTAAATTCAATAATCGTGCTTACGGTAGCTGGAATGGACATCGTAAAACGGCTAATATTTCTACAGCAGCTGCGGCTTCATCAACGGTTGGCAATTCAAATAATATCCTAAAATTTAAAATCACTTTGAACACTTTTAAATGCAATAAATCAGACAACTTGCGAAATCGAGAAATAGGCTCAATGAATATTTTTTTTAGGTTACAAAATAAAAATGGGAGCTATGAAACATCAGATGAAAGTTCATTATCAAACCCTTGTTATAATGGGTATTGTAAACTTTATAGAGATAACAATCCAAATAGATATGCCGTAGGTACAAATACCGATGTGCAAAATTACTTAGTCTTTGAATATCAAGAAAGCGATTATAAGAAAAGCTATATTGATTTTCAATTCTCAGAGGAATACCCAGGAATACAACGTGTTAAAGAAGAAAACGAGATTTATCTACCTCAAATTTTAGATTTTCTGACAGGTAAAACAAACGCTTCTGATTACCCATTAGTATCGGGACATAATGGTCGCCGAAGGATTCCAAACACGCACAATTCCTTTTGGTTAGAAACAGTAGGAAACAAAAGATATGCAAGAGGTTACTCTGACGTAAAAGAAGTTAATAAAGGGAAAATAGCATTCGGCTATCACTATACCATTGAACTAGTAGATTAATAAAAATAAAAACCAACAAATCATGAAAGTACTATTTATAACCATCACATTACTATTCACAACTTTTTGTTGCGCACAAAGAATAGATGGAAAACTACTCATAAACAATTCCTCAAAAATTGAAATCAAGCTCAAAGATGGCAACGCAGTGGAACTTTTTAAACAATTCAAAATAGGCACCTACCAAGTGAAATTTATTTTTGAAGGCAAAGGACTTCCTTTAGATGAACAAAACCGTCAAGTAGCTTTAGTAGAATTTGAAACCACTCTTTTTAAAGACGGAAAACAAATTGGGACTGTAAAAAGAAAGCCTATGCCGTTTTTCCCTGGTGAAATGCTAGAGCCAGTAGAATCTTTTGACATCATTCATTTACTTTCTAAAACAGGAAGCAAATTATCCCCATCTGCCTATCCAGGTAAAGTACCACCAGGTAAGTATGAAGTGCAAATCTCAGCAAACGTGATAGGTGGTAAAGGAAGTATAGCGCCTATTTCAATAATCATTTTTATATAATTAACATGAAGAATCTATCGTACCTAAGCATCATTCTATTAATATTAATAGGTTGTAAGCAAACTAACACATCAGATGATGTCTCTTTTGATTCAGGTAATGCTGTAACGAGTACAGATCGATATGATGGTCCATTATTAAAAGTCAGTGATATTCCTTATGCCTGTGATCATCTCAACGTAGAAAATATTAAAAAATGGTACAATCTGGAAAAAGTAGTATGGCTGGCAAAACCGAGTAATCAAGGTCTTGAAAATTCATGTAGCGCAGCTTTTTATGCTGGTTCAACAAATACAAATGTGAGCATACAAGTTTATGACTATCGCTCCTTAGAAGATTTGAATACTGATATACAAATACTGAATAAAATGAATTTTGAAAAGCTTGATATATTTAATTATCCGGCATACTGGTCTGGTGGTGAAGTATATCAAAAGGCACTAACCGTCTTTTATAAAGGATTGAAAATTGTGGTCACACAACCTGCTAGAGATTTTTTTGATGAAGCTACCCATAGAAAAAGATCTATTATAATAGCAAAAGAATATCTAGAGACATTTCAAAACTAGAATTATGAATTCAATATTTATAAAGTAGGCCTATAGTTTTTTGGTGATGAAATTTTGTTTTAAATACGCTTTCGCAAAAGCGTAAACTACATCATCACTAGTACATTTTAAAAGTTAAATCTTTAAGATTTTTAATTACAAAAGCATAAAATAGTCTTAAATAAGCTTTTTATTTTATCATAATAAATCCAATTTATTGATTTACTCGTATCACCAGCATGAGTCAAAAAATCAAATAAATCAAAAATGTATATTATGAGAAAATCAAATTTATTCATAGCGGTAACTGCCGCTGCAGTACTAGCCAGTTGTGTATCTAAAAAGAAATATGTCGAATTAGAAACTAATTATAACGATACCAGATCAGAACTTCAAAAAACTAGGGTTGCAAAGGAAGATCTTGAGAATAAAATGGAACAAATAGAGATGCGTGTAGAACGTTATAATGCTAAAATAGCATCTCTAAAATCAGATCAAGATGGTATGATGGTATCCACTGATGGAGGATCATTAGTGCTATCAAAAAATAACAAAAAGGCGATGCGCAAAACATTGCAAGATGTGCCTGCCGCAAAACTTGCTGGAGCAACTACCTTAAAAGATTCACTTAATATAGCCATAGCACACAACATCGCAAAAAAGATGGGCTCTACCGCTAGCGATAAAGATCTTAACGTATCCATAGAGGAAACAGTAGTAATGATCAATATAGATGATGACCTTTTATTTAAAGATAGTAGCTATAGAGTAAGTAATGATGCCGATGAAATTCTAGCTAAAATAGCTGAGGTCGTTGCCTCTGAACCGTCATTAGAAATCCTAGTAGAAGGACATACAGATAGTCGCACGGTAAAGCAAGGTAGTTACATTAAAGATAACTGGGATTTAAGTACAGAACGTAGTGCCGCTATTGTTAGAAGGTTGGAAGAAAAATTTGGCGTTGCTCCAGAGCAATTAATAGTTGCAGGTAGAGCTAGTTATGACCCTATTGTTGCAAATGACAGCAAAGATAATATGGCTAGAAATCGCAGAACACAAATCGTTATCATGCCTAATTTAGATAAGTTTTTTGCGATGTTAAATAACAACGAGCAACTACTTAGCGAGAACGATAAGTAAAACAATAACCATCCAATTTTAAAAAGGCTCTCTATTCCTAGAGAGCCTTTTTTTTATAATTATTCTTAAGTATCCTTACTTTTTAAGTTCTGTTGTATCTGGATTAAGTAATATAGGTGCTCCATACCCTAAATCCTTCATGCGGTTCATTTGACTAGCCGCATCACCTACGATTAAATAAATCATTTGATCAGGATTTAAGTAGTCATTAGTCAGTCGTTTTACGTCTTCTATAGTCATGTTTTCTACTTCTTGCTCGCGTTTCTTAAGGTAGTCCTTATCAAAACCATATGAGCTCATATTGTCTAACATACCTAGTTTTGCAGATGCTGTTTCTAGTCGGCGAGCGTTACTTTTTATCATATAGCTCTTAGTCACTTCTAAATCTTCTTCTGTAAAACCTGCACCATATTGCTCTATTATTTCTTTTACCAAAGCTGCAGATTCATAAGTCACATTAGTACGCACACTACTGGATATGCTAAAAGAACCTGCAAGATCAGTTCCACCGAACCTAGAACCTATCCCATAAGTATATCCTTTACCTTCACGCAATTGTTGAGTTAATTGAGAAGCAAAACTACCACCTCCTAGACGATAATTCATTACCTGTGCAGCATAGAAATCTTTATCTGTCACTTTTAAAGCAGGATATCCAAAGTTAATGACCGACTGCTTTGCACCTGGCACATCATAAAAATAAACGGCTGCTTTCTCAGGCCTGTTGACTTCGGGTAATTCTGGGAAGACAACATCTTTACTTGGCCAAGATTCATTTAAAGATTTTAAGCTTGACGCTGCTTTAGATTCATCAATAGCACCCACAAATTTAAAGGTGGCTAAATTTGAAGCTATATAATTATTATAATAATCTTTTAAATCTTGAATAGTAATTGATTGAACACTTTGTTCTGTACCAGCACCATTTCTAGATAAAATATTATTCTCGCCATACAGTAATTTAGAAAATTCGTTTGAAGCGATAGCATTAGGGTTTGCTTTACGTTGCTCAATCTGACTGAGAACATCTTGTTTTAATAAATTAAATTCAGTCTCGTCAAATCGTGGTTCTAAAATCATTTCTTGAACTAGCGCCATTGTTTTATCATAGTTGCGCGCAAGAGTCGTACCTGCAACAGTGATAGACTGGTCACCAGCATAAAAATAAATACTAGCACCTAATGATTCAATAGCGTTTTCTAACTCTTCTGGTGTTTTAGTAGCTGTACCACGCATCATTAAATCTGCAAGTAAATTTGAAACACCAACTTTATCGATATTCTCTAATAGCATTCCACCTTTAATATCCATACTAAACTCGACTAAAGGAACTTCATTGCTAGTAATACCGTAGTATTTCATACCAGATGATAATTCATCTTGCCATACATCGGGAGTTTTTAAACTAGGAGCTTCTCCATAAGACGGTTCTACAGATCTATCAAAAGTTGATGGCGTTTTCTCATATGTAGCTTTAATGCTCGCGTCAAAACTCTCTTCGGCGCCAGGAATAATCTGCTCTTCAACAACCTCAGCAAGTGTAGAACCTGTAAGGATTAAGTCTTTTTGATCACGAGGCACAAAGCTAGTAGCGATATAAGGTTTTCCCTTTATATATTTCTCATAAACACGCATAACATCTTCTCGTGTCACGTTCAAAATATTCTGAACATCTTGCGACACAAAACCAGCATCGCCAGCAAACATTTCATATTGCGCTAGCTGGAAACCTTTCCCTAGCGCACTACTTAATCCTCTATAAAAACTTGTTTCTTGACCAGCTTTAATACGTTCTAAATCTGCTTGAGATATACCATCTTTTTCAAATAAAGCAAAACCTTTATCCAATGCAGCAGCAACACTATCCAGTGCAGTTCCATTAAATGCGTTTATAGAAATTGTTGTTTCACCAGCTAGTTCAGACCCATAATTATACATGGTTACATTACTAGTTAATTGTTCTTGGTCCACCAGCATTTTATTAAGAGGAGCCTTTTTACCAGATGAAAGATACTGTGTTAAAATATCTAGTGCATAAGCGTCTTTATCATAATCTGCAACTGTAGGCCATGTGTATGTTAATTGAGGAACTCGAGCAAAGTTATCTTCATAATATAACTTTTTTGTTGCCTCAATAGTAACGGGTTGCTTTGCTAATGGTGCCACTTCTTCTCCTGCAGGAATTTCATCAAAATATTTATGTACCCATGCTTTAGTTTGCTCCATGTTAAAGTCACCAGCGATAGTCAATACGGTATTATTAGGCGTGTACCAGCGACGATAAAATTCCTTTACATCATCTAATGTTGCATTCTGTAAATCTTCTAGTGAACCTATCACTTGCCAATTATATGGATGATCTTTAGGATATAGATTTTTACCTACCACGTATCGCACATGACCATATGGTCTATTATCTACGCTTTGTCTTTTTTCATTTTTAACGACCTGTTTCTCCTTAGCAAGAACAGGATCCGTAACTGTGTTGACAAACCATCCTAACTTATCAGCCTCAGCCCATATCATTTTTTCTAGCGCATCTTTAGGCACCGTTTGGTAATAATTTGTACGATCTCGACTCGTAGATCCATTTGCACCAGATCCACCTATACGAGCACTCATTGCATCTAGTCCACCTTTCCCTAAGTTTTCAGATTCCAAGAATAATAAATGTTCAAAAAGGTGTGCAAATCCTGTACGACCTTCTTTTTCTCGCGCACTACCTACGTGTACAGTAAGCGCTACAGCAGCTACAGGATCTGAGTGATCTTGATGTAAAATAACGGTAAGACCATTATCCAGCGTCATTTTTTCAAACGCAACATCTAATGTCACCTCATCATTATCTTGGGAAACTACCTTGTCATTCTTACATGATAGTAAAAAAGCAACCATACATAAGGCCGCAAAAAATCTGATATTCATGGTTATTGATTTAAGGCCATGAAGTTAATCAAATCTCTTATTATCTATGGTTAAGATATTGAAATTTGGTCATCTTTATAATTACGCTTTCGCGAAAGCGTAACTAAAAAACATACTTCTATTCTTGAGCACTATCTTCACTAGCAATGACCTCTTTTTTAATGAATAAGTAGTAAGCATTAATCAAAATGATTGCAAGGTTAGTAATTACAACCGGAATACTATCTAGCATAAATCCATAGATTACAAAAAGTAAACAGCCTAAAGAATTGAACCAACGTAGTTTTTTGAGGTCTTTGCGTGTAAATGAGAATAGCAATACGGCACTAGCTGCATAGCCTATGAATTCTGTTAGAGTAATGTCCATGGAAATAATATTAAAGCTGTAAAGGTAGTTTTAAAGAAACAAAAAAGCCGATTCAAAAATGAATCGGCTTTTACTTAGTAGCGGGAACTGGACTCGAACCAGTGACCTTCGGGTTATGAGCCCGACGAGCTACCTACTGCTCTATCCCGCGATGTAACGTTTTGTTATTCTTGGCTTTTAACCTTCGAGTAATAAGCTCGACAAACTATCCGTTTTTATGGATGGCAAATATACATCTAATTTAGAGTTCTCACAAGAAGAAATCTTAAGATATTTATAAATCATGTTAAGCTCTTCTCAATTGAGGTGATATTAAGAACTTAAGCAACTCTTATATAGTATCTTAAATAAAAAAATCAATATGAAAACTACAGTCCAAACAGAGAAATATTTAAACGATTTACTTGAAAAAACCTATGATGCCCAACGTGGATATGCTAATGCGGCAGAAATTACTGAGCATGCACAGCTTAAAAGATGGTTTGCAGAGCAAGGAGCAAGAAGGACACATTATGCTGCGTCTTTAACTAAAGAGTTGAAAGCAATGAACCAAGATCCTGAACTGGATGGAAGTTTTAAAGGCGATATGCACCGTGGATGGATGAACTTAAAAGCGGCTTTAAGTATCAATAAAGACGAAGCTATATTAGAAGAGTGTATCACAGGAGAGAAGAAAGCTATTGAAGAGTACACTGCAGTACTAGAGAACAAATCTGAGTTACCACCTACAGTAGTTTCTATACTAGAAGCACAGAAAGATGAGATACAATCTACAGTGAATACAATTAGACGATTAGAAGATATTGCAGATGATCACAACCTGTAATCAAAAAGAATAGTCAATAAAAAGCGGTGTAAGACCGCTTTTTTTTATTGACCTATTTCTCTAGCTTCAAAAGAAGTTAATTCTCCGTCATCAAATCCTACCTGTAACTCAATGGGATTACAACACACTTCACAGTCCTCTACATAAGTTTGAGAGTATGCAGAATCTAATAGCATAGATATTTCTTGCCAGCAGTGTGGACACATGAAAAAATGTTCTATCATAAAGGCATGTTTAAAATTTGCCCTACTAGCTGTAGTAATTGATACTCTGCAAGTTTTGCATCATATTTTGCCAGATTTTTAATAGTGACCGCGTTTAATAGATTAAGTTGTGCCTGTCTAAATTCTACACTACTTACTTGACCTATTTTAAACTGTTCTTGAGTACGGTTAAAATTATCATCGTTAGTAAGGACGTTTTGTTCTTGCATTTTATAAATAGCTAGTGCATTTTCATAATTTCCTTTTGCATTTGCAATATCACGAGCGACCTCTTGTTCTAGCTGGCTTTTAAATAAAGCTTCATTTTTATAGGCAATTTTAGCATTACGTAAATTATTTAAGGAACTTCCTCCATCAAAAATATCCCAAGTCAAATTTGCTCCAACGGCTATATTTGCACTAGTCCTGGTAGTGGAAGGAAAAAATGCTGTTGGTGGATTTTCAGATTGATTCCACCCATAAGAACCTGATAAGCCTATGCGCGGTAACAATAAAGCTTTTGTCGTTTTTATATCATAATCACTAATTTGTAAAGTACTTTCAGCTTGTAGTAAGCTAACGTTATTTTGCTTTACTTTTTCTAAAAAACTGTCAATTACCAAAATATTTTGGAAGGTCACAGTTGTATCCACCACATATTGTTGATTCAGGTCACGGTTTAGTAAAAGGTTTAAATCACGCTTTGTATTGCGCAATTGTTGTCTAGCATTTAATAAATTAATACTATCTGCATTAATATCTACTCGAGCATTAAGCACCTCAAGCTTATTTACTTGACCATAATCAAATTGATATTGGGCTCGTTGCTCACGCTGTTTTGATATTTGTAGGTTTTCTTGAAAAATCTTTTCATTCTCAGTTAACCTTGCTATCTCTAGATAAACACTCATTAATTGAACTGTAGTAGTTTCTATAGTAGACCTGGCTTGCAATTGACTTAATTGATATTGTTCTTTAAGTCGTTTAAAATTATATAATCTACCTAACCCATCAAATAAAGTATAATTTAAAGACAACCCAGCATTATACTGTGTGGTTTGTGCATTATTAATTTCTATGTCGTCTCTAGGCACACCATTACCGTCTAGCGCTCCATTAAAATCTGTTTTTGAATCATTCTCATCAATAGAGGCACCTGCAGTTCCCTGCAAACTAGGCAGGTAACCAGAATTTAATATACTGGTATTATTCTCTGCAATTATCTCAGAATTTCTTGCTATTTGGATTCCGTAATTATTTTCTAACATGAGCTCTACAGCCTGCTCACGAGTTAATAATGACGCGTCAGGTTGCTGTGCATATGCTTTCGCGAAAGCGAGATACACCAAAGCAATAAGACTATATATTACTTTATGCTTCATCATAATGCTTTTCTTCTTCTAGTTCTTGTGCGACACTTGTTAAATCTCTTTTTACTGCTTTTTTACCAGTACGTAACCAATAAATTGCTGCCTTTCCATTATTACCGAAACTGAGAAATAATGGTAACATAAGTAAGGTTAAAACTGTTGCCATTCCTATACCATAAGAAATTGAAATAGCCATAGGTTTTAAAAATTGCGCTTGTCTACTTTTTTCTAATAATAAAGGAGCAAGACCAGCTATAGTAGTAATAGAAGTTAGGAAAATAGCTCTAAAACGGCTCTTTCCAGCTTCAAAAAGTGCTTGATCAAAGCCCAGCCCTTCTTTAAGTAAAGAATTGAACTTACCTATGAGTACGAGTCCATCATTAACCATTATACCAATTAAGGCAATGATACCTAAAAGGGACAAGATATTTACCGGAAAACCATGTATCCAGTGTCCCCAACCTACAGCTACAAAGCTAAAAGGAATTAGCAAAATAAGCATAACTGGTTGTATCCAACTACGGAAGGTGAAGGCAATAACAAAATAAATAAGTAATAGAATTATAGGGCCTGCCACTGCGGCACTTTGGGAAAACTTATCTGCCTCACGTGCTTGTCCACTTAAATAATTAGGTGATATGGTCGGATATTTATTTTGTAGTTCTGGAATAATTTCTGACCTTATATTAGCTAATATATCTGTTGCACTGCCAGATGGATCTTTGAGATCTGCACTGATAAGCACTTCTCTTCTACCTTCTAGGTGATTGATGACAACGTCACCTCTTTCAATCGTATAATTTGCTATGTCTCTAAGTGGCACTCTATCACCTGATGGAGTTAATACTCTAAATTCATCAAGATCTTTTATACTATTACGATTCTCACGATCATAGCGCACCCAAACTCTAATCTCATCCTGACCACGCTGAAAACGTTGCGCCTCAGTCCCAAAAAACGCTGATCTCACTTGTGACATTACCGTTCTAGTGGTAAGACCTAGTGAATAAGCTGTTTCTTTGAGCTCTAGGTTAATCTCTTTAATCCCTGCTGGGTCATTATCTTCTATATCCTTAAGCAATGGATTGTTACTTAAAATCTCTTTAAACTCTGCTGTAGCGGCTTTAAGTTCTTTTATATCATTACTTAATAGTGAAACGGCTACTGGACTACCACCAAAGTTCCCACCAGAACCAAAGGTAAGTGTCTCTGCACCTGGAACCTCACCAACTAACTCTCTTAAACGATTTGCTACAATTTCAGAATTAACTTCTTCTGGTCTACTCTCTCCTGGTAATAAGTTAATTGATAAACTGGCTGCAGAAGATGATGTTTGCGACTTGATAATATTTTCAAACAACATTATTGTGTCACCGTACTCATCGCCTTTCAAATATTCTTCAGTTAATTGTTCATTTACAATCATTGCCTTTTTTTCAATAGAGTTGATAATAGAATCTGTGATAAATTCTGATGTACCGTTAGGCATTGCAAGATTAATACTTACCTGGTCACTAGATATTCTAGGAAAAAATGCTGTTTTAATAATCCCACCACTCATAGAACCAAAGGTTAATATAAGCGCTGCAACAAACAGAGCAAAGGTGAAAAACTTATTTGCTAATGAAAATCGCAATACTGGAGCATATAACCTATCTCTCATCCAGTTCATAGCTTTATCACCATAGTCATTTACAATACGCATTTTTTGAAATGCTTTAGCGAGACCTTTTTTAGGCTTATTGTTACGTGGTTGTAAAGCTTTAGAGTGAGCTAAGTGAGCTGGTAAGATAATAAGTGCTTCTACTAATGATACTAGAAGCGTTAAAATTACTATGACTGAAACCTCTCCAAATATGTCACCTATCCTACCTTCTAGAAATAAGAATGTTGAAAAAGCTAATAATGTAGTAATGATTGCACTTAATATGGGCGGAATAACTTCCATCGTACCATCTATAGCAGCTTGAACTGGCGACTTGCCATCTTCATAATGCTGATAAATATTTTCTGCAATTACAATTCCATCATCTACCAGTATCCCAATTACGATGATCATACCAAATAAGGACAATACATTAATAGTGACATCAAACTGACCAGCAAATATGAACATCCCTAAAAACGCTATAGGTAGCCCAAAAGCAACCCAAAAGGCTAATCGCGTATTGAGAAAAACAGAAAGAAATATCAATACCAAAAGCATACCTACTATTGCGTTTTCAGTAAGCAATGCTGTACGTTGATTTAAGGTTACAGATAAATCTCTTACAATGTCTAATTGAACATTTGTAAAACGCTGATTATAATCTTCAATATATAATTTTACTTTATCTGCTGCATCAATTAAATCCTCAGAGTTTGTACTAGTAACTGTTATAGTAACAGCTAGTTTATTGTCATAATAGGTTGCATTAGGCGTTTCAGAAAAACGATCTCTAATAATTGCAACATCTTTTAAGAGTACACTGGTCCCATCTGCCAGAGTTTTTACTGGGATGTAGCTTAATTCATTACCATAATATGACCTACTATTTGCCCTGATTAAATATTCTTCTTGATCTGTTTTAATATTACCACCTGTAGTAAGTATGTTTGAACTAGCTACTGCATTAGATATTTCTTCAAAACTTATATCATACCCTAGTAAGGTATTTTCATTAACTGCTATTTCTATCTCTTCATCAGGATAGCCTGATATCGCAATTTGCGAAATTCCGTCAATACCTCGCAGGTCATTTTCAATATCTCTAGCAAGTTGCTTTAAAGTTAAAAGAGGCACATTTTCACCGCTTAAAGCAAATGAAATAGTTGGTCTAGACTGTTCTTGTTTAGAAACCACTAATGGTTCCATACCTACTGGAAAAGAAGAAACACGATCTACTGCATTCTTTACCTCAAGAAGCATAAAATCAATATTATAGCCCTTAAGAATCTCAACTGTAATAGAGCCAGAATTTTCTCTAGAGGCAGACGTTACACGATCAATTCCTTCTATACCTTTAAGATTATCTTCAATTTTAAGTACTACACCTTCTTCTATCTCTTGTGGAGATGCGCCAGGATAAGTCGCATTGATATTAATGATTTTAGAATCTGTAAGTGGAAAGAAAGAAGATTTAAGAGAAAGCATCCCAAAAACCCCAAAAATCACAAACCCAACCACCACTACATTAACGGCGACACTATGCTTTATAAAGTAAGCTATAACTTTTCTCATCTTGCTTATTTAAGAGCTGATTGATCAGTTGTGGATTGTTTCTCTTTTTCTCGAGCAGCTTGCTGTTCTGTTTTCACAATCATTCCCTCATAAGCACCAGGGACTGATTGAGCAATGATCACCGTGCCATTTTCTAAACCTTTTACAACCACTTTTTTATCTGAAAAATGAACTGGCTGAATCGTTTTTAAAACCAACTTTCCATCTTCTACTGCAAATAGTTGATTTTCATTTTGTAATAAACTCCTATTAATCTCTATTGCATTTTCAATCTTCTGCGCATCTAGATTTGCTGTTAAATACATACCTTCTTTAAGATTATCATCTTTAACCTCTATTACAGTAGTAATTGTTTGAGAAGCTTGATCAACTTTACCATTAATACGAGAGACTTTACCAGTATATATTTTTGCGTCAGAGATATTTTTAAGTTCTACAGACTCTCCTATTTTTAAAAAACCAGCAAACTCAGAACTGATAGCTACCTGAAGTTCATAAGTGCCTGTTTGAATAAATTCTCCTAGCTGTTGTCCGCTTCTTATTAAAGTACCTTCTGTAACCATTGCCTCAGTAAGGACACCGTTAAAAGGAGCACGTATTCTATATTTACCTAATCTACTTTCTAGATTTTTAATATTAAAATATGTCGTGTAAATATTACGACCGGTAATAAAATACTTTTCTTTATCATCTACAGGTTGAGGCAAGGCTGGTGTTAAAGCATTCATATCCCACGAGTCTAGGTAAGATTGCCATTGTTGATATGATGATGGATAATCTAATCGCAAATCTGGCATTATTGCAGTAATTTGATTGTTAAGATTACTACGAGCACTTTGCACCTGTGCATAGAATTCTGAATTCTCAATGATAATCATGCTTTGTCCAGCGCGATATTCCTGACCAGTTTTAAATAGAATTCCAGTAGGTTTGAAGACACCTGTAACCTCTGCATAAAGCTCTACACGGCGTTTTGCCTGTAAATTTCCATTTGCCGGTATAATTATAGATACAGTAGAATTTGTAATCGTATCAGTAGTGATAATTTTCACCTCTTTTTTTACTCTCGGCTTAGGCGCTGTTTTACTATCAATAATGACTTTTGATGCATATATTGCTCCACCTATAATGAGCAAAGCAAGTATGCCTAATATAATTTTACGCATGAAATAGTTTTAGTTGCTACTTAGACTTGTAAAACTACTCAAGGTATAACCTCAAGAGGTTAAAATTTCCTTAAAGGTATTTAGAAATTATCGAGCTTCTCAGAAATATCTTCCCACTTCAACATCCAATCTTCTAGTGCTTTTTTCTTAGCCTGATAAGCATCAAAAAAACCTGGTTGCGCTGCTAGTTCATCATAATTTGCAGCGAGTTCTTGATCTAATTTTTTAATCCCGCGTTCCAGATTATTGATTTCGGCTTCTGCTTTTGAAAGGCGATTATTTAAAGATTTTTGCTTTTTCTGATCCTCATAGGAGAGCTGTTTTTTTTCGGTATCCTGCTTTCGCGAAAGCGCATCCACAGGTACCTCTGTAACTTTTTCAATCTCACGCATGTCTTGAGCCTTACGCTGTTCTAGGTAATAATCTATGTCCCCTAAGTGTAAGTTTAGTTTATGATCACGGAATTCATAAACAACATCTGTAAGTCCTTGTAAAAATTCTCTATCGTGCGACACCACAATAAGTGTCCCGTCAAATTTAACTAAAGCTGCTTTTAAAACATTCTTGGACTGAATATCTAAGTGGTTAGTAGGCTCATCCATAATAAGGACGTTAAACGGCTGTAATAGTAATTTACAAAGCGCTAATCTATTGCGTTCTCCACCACTTAATACTTTTACTTTTTTCTCTGCCTCATCACCACGGAACAAGAAAGAACCTAACATGTCTCTTACTTTTACACGATTTCCATCATCTGCAGCGTCAATCATAATATCCAGCACGGTTTTCTCACCATCTAAATACTCTGCTTGATTCTGGGCAAAATATCCCAACTGCACATTATGACCTAGGTTAACCGTTCCTTGAGCATCTTTTATCTCACCTACGATTATTTTTGCAAGGGTAGATTTTCCCATCCCATTTTGACCTACAAAAGCGACGCGAGCGCCACGTTCTATCATTAAATCTACCTCGCTAAGAACTTTTTTATCACCATAAGATTTACTAACCTTATCAATTTCTAGAACCACTTTACCTGGCTGTACAGATTTTGAAAAATTGATATTCATAGCAGCATTATCAGTTTGTTCAATCTCTACCACATCCATGCGGTTCAATTTTTTAACAAGAGATTGAGCCATTGTGGCTTTACTTGCTTTGGCTTTAAATTTTTGAATTAATTTTTCAGTACGTTCAATTTCTTTTTGTTGGTTCTTAAAAGTTGCCTCTTGCTGCTCTCGCATCTCTGCTCTCAACGCTAGAAATTGCGTGTAAGGCTTAGGATAATCATAGATGCGTCCTAGACTGATTTCAATGGTACGGTTAGTCACATTATCTAGAAACATTTTATCGTGACTTACAATTACTACAGCACCTGGATAAGTTTGCAAGAATTGTTCTAACCATAGAATAGAATCGATATCTAAGTGGTTAGTAGGCTCATCAAGCAGTAGTATATCGTGATTTTCTAATAATAACTTTGCCAGCTCTATACGCATGCGCCATCCACCAGACAACTCATCGGTAAGCATTCCGAATTGTTCTGGTTTAAAAGCTAATCCTTTTAAGATCTTTTCAGTTTCACCTTTATATTGATATCCACCTATAATTTCATATTCATGAGTTAATGTACTCATGTCCTCAATAAGCTTTGAATAGGACTCAGATTCATAATCTGTTCTTTCAGCAAGTTGAATGTTTATTTGATCCAACTCGGCTTCTATTTCTCTCGCTTTCGCGAAAGCGGTATATGCTTCCTCTAGTACTGTACGACCTTTTTCAAAATCTATATCCTGACGTAAGAAACCGATACTGGTTCCTTTTTCCATAGCCAGTTGTCCTTGATCATATTCTAAATCACCAGCGATTACTTTTAACAAGGTGGATTTACCAGCTCCATTTTTTCCTATTAGCCCAACGCGATTACCACCATTAAGCCTAAAGGTTATCTCTTCAAATAATGGCTCGCCGCCAAAACTAACATGTAAATCGTGAATATTGAGCATAGTGGTTTTTGTATCTTTGCAAAGATGCGTAACTGCGCGTAAACACTAAAGCTTTCTTATGCTAAAAGGCACAAAATTATACAGTATTATCACGGGAACTTGTCCAGTATGTCAAAATGAATCGATGTACACGAGTTCAAATTTGTATAATCCGAGTAAGACGCAAGAAATGAATGAAAGATGTTCCCACTGCGGTACAAAATATAAGATTGAACCTAGCTTTTTTTATGGGTCTATGTATGTAAGTTATGGTGTCGGTATTGCGATTGCAATGGCGGCATTTGTTATTTGTTATTTCTTGCTAAATCTATCAAGATGGAATATTTTTCTAGTGATTACATCTATTTCAGTTTTGAGCTTACCTATTGTAATACGCGTCTCCAGAAACATATGGATTAATATTTTCATGGACTACGATAAGGAAAAAGCTAAGAAAAACTAGGGTCTTATTTTAAGTAAATCTTTTTATATCCATTTCTTCATGAATGGACTGACCTTTAAAGATGCGCTGTATGAGTTGTGACGATGCCCATGGCGCTATAAGTACTGCTCTACTGCCCATTCCATTAAATACCCAGACATTTTTATGCTGTGAATGCTGCCCAACAAATGGACGTCTATCAATAGTCGTAGGTCTTATACCATGTTTGTGCTCAACTACCTCATAGGGTAACTTCAAGAATCTTTCTAATCGAGTCGTTAAAAAATCTTTACCAGCTGCAGACGGTACATCTTCAAGATCATCTCTATCATAGGTAGCGCCCACCCAAAACAAGTCATCTTTATATGGCATCAGGAACACCGATGATTTAACAATATGTTTTAATTCAAGACTAGGAACTTTTATTAATAGAACTTCTCCCTTATTACCTTGAATAGGCAAATACTTAAAATAAGGATTATCAAGAATACGATAACCTTCGGCAAAAATGATGTGAGATGCCTTTATCTCTTTATACGTGACGAAATTAACGTCACTTATTAAACTACTATAATCAAACTCTTGCAATATCACAGATTTCATATTTGTAAAATACAATAGTGTGACAGACATAAACTCTAAGGTATCAACCCAACCGGTACCATTTACAAATCCATAGCCTGATAAGGCATCTATACCTTGAACATCTAATTGATGGATTTGCGGATTCATAAAATCCTTTAGATCATCACGTTTAGACTTTTTTACCCAAGTTTGAGATTCTTTATCGTCGTGAAATCTACGCGCTACTGTAATAGGCTTACGCAAGTCAACAGCTGTACATTTTAAAATGTAATCAAACAGACTATTGAGCTCATTAAGTTGGTCTGCAGCCTTCCACACCGCTGTAAATCGCTTTAAAACCATGGGATTGTATAGACCTGCAGCAACAGAACTGCTTCCCTTTTTACGATCAGTGATCATAACAATCGTTTTACCTTGTTGATGTAATTGCCATGCCAGTGTACAAGCTGCAATACCACTACCTACTATTATAACATCTTTCATAACCCAAAGGTACTACGTAAATAAAACTATTGAATAAAAAAAACGCCTTGCAAAGCAAGGCGTTTTCAATATAAAGTGATTCAGAACTTAATAGTTCCACATATCAATTTCTTTATTTCTGATGATATCTTTTAAACGTTCTGACTCTAAAAGTTGCATCATAGAATTATCAGCTATATATGCTTCAATCTTTCGATCACCATGCACGTTATCCATTTTATAGATAACACCACTAAATCTTCTTGAATTCAAAATGTGATCAAATGATATAGGTTTAGCAGAGTTTAATGTATTAAAAGCTTTTGCATTGTGCAACAACTCTCTTACATCTGGATAGTAAATCCAGAACAATTCGATTCCTTTTGGATCATCCATGAAGTTAACATCTGGCGTAACCGGAGCTATACCTAAAATACGATATCTCATTTCGCCTTGACGAGTATCTAAGTACCATAATCCTCTTACATTGTAAGCAGACACATTATCTGCACCTATAGAGGTTTTAGTAATATACTCAGCATCAACACGACCTTCTGCATTAAACTGCTCAATACCATAGTCTGAAGTATCTACTCTAGAGAGAGAAGTTTCAATATCTGCAAATTCTCTTTTTTCATTAAAATAAGAGTCTGAATAAAGGTCTATTTCACCATTTCTTGCAGCAGCAGCTATCACGTGAAATAATGCACGACGCTCCTTACCTACATAATTAGTATCAATAGGATAATACAATGGAAAGTTTACTCTTTCATCAAGATCTATCTTTTCCCAAGTAGTTCTTGACCAAAGCACGTCACGATCACCAATGAAACCATAAGGTAACGGTGTATCGTTATCGTTCTCCGTTTGAGAGGCAGTTTTCTTACCTATCTCATTAGGGTCCTTTGCATTAAGTATATTGTTTTGAGCAAAAGCTGACGAAGTCAACATTAATCCCAATACAAAAACAAATAACTTATTCATATCTCTTTTTTCAATAATTAATCTAATAACTCTACCGCTACTGGAGTAACTGTTTTAAGCTTTACTCCTGGAACAGTTGCCTTAATACCAGCAAACTGTACGATATCTCCTTTACGTGCTTTTCTCAAGTTACCTTGGGCAGCACTATTTAATTTAGTTCCAGAAACCTTTACAGAAGGCGCTCCAGGAACTTTAAATAAAAACTCTGTTACACGTGGTGTTAATTCAAAATCAAAATCATCACCAAATGTCGCTCCCACAGTAGAAACTGCAAGGTTAGATCTGTTCTTCTTAACATCAATGTATTCTCTACTAATAGTACCGATAGGTCTAGGAAGATCCTTGATACGGAAAACACCAGAATCAGAAACTCTTTCACCACTAGGCAATTCACCAGTAACCGTAATCTTTACTTCTTTACCTGAAGTAGGCTTCATGATATAACCATTACCACTTCTTGTTAAACCAGGTGCTGATGCATTTACCTTGTTACTAGGAACACCTGCAAAAGTAACTGTCATAGGGTTTTCAACACCACGATAAACAACATTCATCTTGTCTGCAGATATAGTTGCTGAGTTAGGTTTTGGGATAACTGCATACTCAGAATTGATATCGATCTTAATAATAGAATCGTTTTCAACAAATTCCATATAACCAGTAATCTTCTTCTCACCTACACTACCTGATCCTAATTTTAATGGAATTTGGCCATTAACGATGTCTGCTTGAGGTATTTCTTGACCATTAATAACAACTTTATTAGGAACAGTTGTATCATCATAACGACCTAGAACAACAGTACCCGTAACAGTTTCACCATTAAAGAAAGCTGTTTTGTCAAGATTTACAATAGACTTATAATTATTCATTGAAGCAATCTTGATAAGTTCACCTTGAACTAATTGACCCATTACATCAGATTCGATATTTCGAATCTCGTTTTGTAACAATGTCAATTTTGTTTTAGAAGCGATCAATGGATAACCTTTATAATTATATTCCATGTACTCACGATCGATGTTTTCACGATCCTTTACATCACCAGTGCTGAATTTTTTATTCAATTCTGCTTTTACATCGTCATAACCTTCGCCTAATGCAGCAATCATATCTGCCTTATAACTAGTCATCTTAGATTTAAACTCTTCTCCAGCTTCACTAAGTTTATCTCCTTGGAAAAAAGCGTTATCAAGAATATCCGTTTTATCTTGAACTTGATAATCTTTCTCTGATCCAGGTTCAATAGTTGAAGTAAGCATTTCTTTAATACCTTCTAAATAGGCATTATAATCATTACTTAACTTAGAAACTTGTTGAGCTCGATCAGCAGCAGCCTGGTACTGTGCTGGCTTTTCTTTTGCCTTCTGATTCAAATCCAATAATGAATTTGAATTTACTGCAGCTAGTGCAGTATTACTTGAACTTAAATTCTCCTCTATAAGACCAAAAGCTTGAAGAACCTCTTTACTCATGTTTAATGCAAGCATCGCAATAAATACAAGGTACATCAGGTTAATCATCTTCTGCCTTGGGGACTGTTTTCCTCCTGCCATAATATTCTAATTAGCTGTTATTAATTGTTTTATAATAATTATTGCTAATTATCCTTTCATTGCACCTAACATGTTTCCATAAACGCCGTTTAGAGAAGACAAGTTGTTAGTAAGACCAGCCATTTGCTCTTGAAGCTTTGTTGCATTTTCAGCAATCGCCTCATTAGCTTGAGCTTGACGTGTAGAACTTTCTACCTGTACTTTATATAGACTATTTAATGATTCCATTTGCGCTGCAGCAAGAGCCATTTCTTCAGAATATTTTTTAGTTGAAGACATTGCTTCAGCTGTTGGAGCGATACCTTTTGCAGCTCCTTCAAAAGAACGGATGCTATTACCTAAACTAGACATTAATTCTCCGTCTAACTTTGCTTCTTTAAGCATTTCATCTAATTTTTTAGAAAGCAATCCTTGCGCATCTTGTGGCTCTTCTTTCTTTCCTTTTTTAGCGACAGCTTGACCTCCAGATAATTCAGGATAAACGAGTGACCAATCTAGATCATCTTCTACTGGTTCAAAAGCTGAGATAAAGAAAATTAATGCTTCTGTTATCAATCCAATAGCTAGTAAAGTTCCTCCTGTTAATTTAGTAAATCCTAAATCAAGTTCCCAGTGAAGAATTTTAAATAATGCTCCAATGATTACTACTGAGGCTCCGATACCGTAAGCCATGTTAAATAATTTCTTTGTTGTTTTAGACTGTGCCATTTTAATAAGGGTTTAGTTAAGTTAGTAGTTAAATTTTATTTTAGTTAGTAGCTGCGTTAAGAGTAACGTCAGTTCCCATATAAGATTGTACGGTACGGAAACCAATATAGCTCCTTGCAGAATCAGCGTACTCATAATCACGAGTTCCTACTTGTAAGAAATAAGAAATATCTTTCCAAGATCCACCGCGAACACCTTTACGCATGTTGTTCTCATCATTTACAACAGGACTCATAGAAGACATAAATTCATAAGAACCTGCGTCATAAGAAGAATTCACCCATTCTGCAACGTTACCAGACATGTTGAATAAGTTATACTCATTAGGCTCATAAGAACGAGCTTCAACAGTATATAAAGCTTGATCTGCTGCATAATCACCACGTAATGGTTTGAAGTTAGCTAAGAAACAACCTCTATCGTTTTTAGCATAAGGTCCACCCCATGGGTAAGTAGCTCCTTCTAGACCACCACGAGCAGCATATTCCCATTCTGCCTCAGTAGGTAGACGGTATGCATTTACATTATGACGTCCACGTTCTTTTCTGAAAGCATTGTGATATAAGGTTCTCCACTGGCAGAATGCTTTAGCCTGCTTCCAGTTCACACCTACAACAGGATAATCACTGTAAGCTTCATGCCAGAAATAATCATTGTGCATAGGCTCGTTGTAAGAATAATTAAAATCACGTATCCAAACTGTAGTATCTGGATAGATCTCTACAGGAGTTTGAGTGATATACTTACTTCTTTTATCCTTAGGATTACGAGCGGCTTTTTGTATATCCATTTCAGAATATGTAAATACAAGTTTCTTCACATCAAGTGTACGTTGTCCGTTGTACATCTCTTCAAAAGGAATATACATAGAGTCATAAACCTCTGCATAAAATTCATCTGGAATATCTTCAGTATCCCAAATTAAATCAACATCGTGATTCAATTTACGACCTTCATATCCAGTTTCTCCCATGCCAGCATAGTTATCTTGATAATATTGTTCCCATGGAGTTAAGTCTGCACTATCATCGGCATCTAAGAAAGCAAATTCTCCAATTCCATCATCACCTGGTGTAGCACCATTATCATCTGCCATAATTGCTAGACGAGTTCTGAAAATAGAATCTCTTACCCAGTATACAAACTGGCGATACTCTGCATTTGTAATTTCAGTTTCATCCATGTAAAATGAAGGAACTGTAACTGTTTTGGTAGGCGCATTATTAGTAGCGGCAAAATCATCATCACTCTTACCCATGATAAACGCTCCACCTGGTACTAACGTCATACCGTAGGGCTTTTCTGGATGCCATGCTTTTCCTTTAGCTCCAACTACCATTCCGCGATCTCCTCGACCACAACTTGCTAGAAAAGCAACCACTGCTGCTAGGACAAATAACTTTTTCATAAGGGTATTTTATGTTTTCTTTATGAATTAAGGCCGTAAACCTATCTAAAATATATATATCTGGCAACTTTTTTTTACCAAATAAATTTAGTTTGACAAATTACGCATTAATACGCTATACTTCATTCTTTCTTCTCGCTTTTAACCATCTTTCTGGCAAATTTTGATCACATGCCAGCTCATAATCTTTGCGAGTACAAGGTAATAACGTTTGTTGTTTTAGTTTATTATTAACATTTGAAAGAAATGGTAATTCTATCCACCATCTCCCAGTTTTATTAGATTTATAGAAGGTTAGAACCTCATCTTCAATAGGTACACGATACTTCAAGCAATCGTTTTCGACATTAATAGGATGTTCTTCTGCTCTATAATTATAGCCTTCTATAAAATACCAAATCATTTCTGCAATCAATTGCGCACCGGTTGGACTAGCATCATTTGGAATTTCAAATATCCCGAACACCTGTGTACGATCACTTATACCGGCATATCTCGATAAACTACATATTTGTTTACCATTAAGTCCATTTGGATTCGCTTTCGCGAAAGCGGTATCTCCAGCTTTAACTACAGCCATATCAATACCTACCACGTCTGCATCTCGCATAACTGGCTCGGCAAGTTTAATATCCTCATCCAACATACCTAACCGAGTTGCATCAAAATACATACGTTCAAGCAACTCTATTTCTTCCTGACTATTGAAGTAGGTTTGAAAACCTAGATTGCTGTAATTAAAAAGATTATAGGGCTGATCTGCCACCATTTTACCTACATAACTTCTTGAGCTTATAGGCATTTCTATATCACCTATATCAAATCTACAATCGACATTAACTACATTAATCATGTATTTAATCTCATCAAACGCTCTATAAATAGGATACATTAAGTCTTGACTACCGCCTAGATAAATAGGTATAATTTTCTTTAATAAAAACTCTGCCGTTAATTGCTGAAGGACGTAATATGTATCTTCAACAGTTTCGCCAGGATGAATATCGCCCATATCAACAATATTCAATGCCCAATTTCCTGGATATAGCTCATAAAACTGCTTCCTAGCTTGATCTAAGTTTTTAATTTGCAACAACGCATTCTCATCTCGTCTGTTTTCTAAAACGCCTACGAGAACCATTTGAACACCATTTAACTGCGGTAATCCGGTATGTGCAGTATGTATATTAATTACATTTCCTATCGCATGTTGCGGTTGCAACATAGCATGGGCTTGCACCTCATCACTTACTGGTTTAAGAAACTCAAATGCCATGGAAAATTACTTCTTAGTCGTTTTTTTCTTTGCTACTGGTTTCTTTTTTGCTGCAGATTTTTTCTTTGCTGCTGCTTTCTTTTTAGGTGCTTTTTGCGCAATTAACTCTATTGCTTTCTCTAAGGTAATTGATAAAGGATCGATAGTTTTAGCAAGCTCTACCTTAGTTTTCCCTTTTATAATGTTATGCCTTCCCCATCGCGCCTTTTCAATTCTAATTCCTTCCTCTTCCCAATCAATTATAAGTTTATCTTTTTCTTTCTGAATCTTATCTTTAATTAACTGTTCGATATCATTGTTTGAAAGATTATCAAAATCATATTTTTTATTGACTGATATAAACATACCTGCCCATTTTATAAATGGACCAAAACGACCTACACCTTTAGTAACTGGCTGTTCGTCATACATGTATATAGGAGCATCAGCCTTCTCTTTTTGCTGTATCAACTCTGCAGCTCTTTCAAAAGTAAGTGTCATTGGGTCGTCGCCTTCCTCAAGAGACACAAAGGTTTTCTCGTTAAATTTCACATACGGACCGAATCGACCTTGGTTTACCTCAACCGGGAAACCATTGTATTCACCAACCGTTCTAGGCAATTTAAATAAATCCATCACCTCTTCTAAAGTGATAGTATTTAAGGATTGAGAAGGTAATAAACTTGCAAATTGAGGCTTCTCCTCATCCTCTACCGTACCTATTTGTGCCATCGCACCGAATCGCCCTAAGCGCACACTAATAGGCTTACCTGTTTGAGGATCTGTCCCTAATACTCGTTCACCTACCTCTCGCTCAGCATTTTCTGCAACATCTTTGACCGTAGGATGAAAATCTTTATAAAAGTGGTTCATCATATCAGTCCACTCTTCTTTACCTTCGGCTATATTATCAAATGACTCTTCAACTTTTGCAGTAAAGTTATAATCTAAAACATTGCTAAAGTGCTCTACCAGAAAATCATTAACAACTCTACCAACATCTGTAGGTATTAATTTCCCTTTATCAGATCCTGTTTTTTCTGTGAGTTCTTTTTCCTTTACGACATCTTTTGTTAGTGATAACTGCACATATGCACGTTCCTCTCCTAGTGAAGTACCTTTTTCAATATATTTTCTATTTTGAATAGTAGTAATTGTAGGAGCATATGTAGATGGTCTACCTATACCTAGCTCTTCTAATTGCTTTACCAGAGAAGCTTCAGTAAACCTATATGGAGGTCTAGTAAAACGCTCTGTAGCTGTAATCTTTATATTTAAAAGATCTTGACCTACTGATAATGCAGGCAATAAACCTTGTTGTTCTAAATCTTCATCATCAGTACTTTCTAAATAAACTTTTAGAAAACCTTCAAATTTCACAATCTCTCCACTAGCTGTAAAATTCTTATCATGAGTGTTTGCACTTATAGAAACATTAGTACGTTCCAGCTTTGCATCACTCATCTGACTCGCTATAGCTCTTTTCCATATCAATTCATAAAGACGAGTTTGATCTCTATCTAGTCCCGCACTATGAACTGCAAAATCTGTTGGTCTTATCGCTTCGTGTGCCTCTTGAGCGCCTTTAGACTTACCTTTATAATTACGTTCTTTATGAAATTTTGCTCCATAGGCACTTTCAATCTCTGCTTGAGCGCCTTTTTTTGCTTCATTACTTAAATTAACAGAGTCTGTTCTCATGTAAGTAATTAATCCAGCCTCATATAATCGCTGTGCTAATTGCATGGTACGACTTACATTAAAGAACAGCTTACGAGAAGCTTCTTGCTGTAAGGTTGAAGTTGTAAATGGTGGCGCTGGACTTTTAGACGCAGGCTTCTTTACTAGATCTGCAACTTCAAAATGGGCTCCTTTATTTAACTCAAGAAAACTTTGGGCTTCTTTCAGTGAGTTTAAGTTTCCAGGTAATTTTGCTTTTAAAAGACTACCATCCTTGGTTGTGAAATCTGCATCGATTCTAAAAAAATTATCACTTTTAAAATTGATTATTTCATTCTCACGCTCTACAATTAATCTAACTGCTACAGACTGCACACGACCGGCACTGGCACCACCTTTTACTTTCCTCCATAATATTGGAGATATTTCATAACCTACAATACGATCTAAAATTCTACGTGCTTGTTGAGCATTTACAAGATCATAATCGATCTGACGTGGATTTTCAATTGCTTTTTGAATTGCGCTTTTTGTAATGGCATTAAAGACAATGCGTTTAGTCTTATCTTTTTTAAGATCTAACTGCTCTGCAAGGTGCCATGCAATAGCTTCTCCTTCTCGATCCTCATCACTCGCTAACCAAACCATTTCTGATTCGGCTGCCATTTTCTTTAGCTTTTTTACCAGATCCTTCTTATCTGAACTAACGATATATTTAGGAGTAAAATCATCATCTACATCAACACCTAACTCCTTTGCAGGAAGATCAGCTATATGACCAAAGCTGGATGCTACTTTATAGTCTTTACCTAGGAACTTTTCTATGGTTTTTGCCTTTGCCGGCGACTCTACAATTACAAGATTCTTTGCCATTCAGATTTGAATTTTTGGAATGCAAAGGTATGCGTATTTTTTTTTAATTCTGCAAAAGTCTAATTTCCAATTAATTAAAGCCTTCTTTAAAATCTCAATACCTTCACTATAGGCAGGTTATATATTAAGGACAGCATACAACACTTCAAAAATACCATTTTATGAGATTTGAATTACTCACTTAATATTGATGTATACGCTTACGCGAAAGCAAAATAAAAACGTATTTATATGACAATATGTCACAAAACAAGTAAAATTAGTATCTTTGCACGCTTATTAATGAGGTAACGTAGATGGAAAAGATCATAGAAGAAGAAAAACAAGGAACGACCGTACAGCTAGAAATCAATGGCAAGAATAGTCGTAAATTATATATAGAAAGTTATGGCTGTCAGATGAATTTTTCAGATTCTGAAATTGTAGCCTCTATACTAGCACAAGAAGGTTTTAACACTACTAATGTATTAGAAGAAGCTGATCTAGTATTAGTAAACACATGCTCTATTAGAGACAAAGCAGAGCAAACCGTACGTAAACGCTTAGAAAAATATAATCGAGTAAAAGAACGACAGAATCCTAACATGAAAGTAGGTGTGCTAGGTTGCATGGCTGAACGTTTAAAATCTAAATTTTTAGAAGAAGAAAAGATTGTAGATATGGTAGTAGGACCAGATGCCTACAAAGACCTACCTAATCTAGTGGCCGAAATTGACGAAGGAAGAGATGCTGTAAATGTTATTTTATCTAAAGAAGAAACTTATGGTGATATCGCACCTGTAAGATTAAATAGTAATGGCGTTACCGCTTTTGTATCAATAACACGTGGCTGTGATAATATGTGTACTTTTTGTGTTGTTCCTTTTACACGTGGTCGTGAGCGCAGCCGTGACCCACAAAGTATTCTTGAAGAAATAGGTGATTTAACGTCAAAGGGTTTTAAAGAAGTAACTTTATTAGGACAGAATGTAGATTCTTACCTATGGTATGGTGGTGGACTTAAAAAAGATTTTTCAAAAGCAACACCGATGGCACAAGCCACCGCTGTTGATTTTGCACAGTTATTAAATCAAGTAGCAACGGCATACCCTAATTTAAGGGTACGTTTTGCAACTAGTAACCCACAAGATATAAGTGATGATGTACTGCATGCTATTGCAAAACACAGAAACATCTGTAATTATATACACCTACCCGTACAATCAGGAAGTGACCGAATTCTAAAAGAAATGAATCGTTTACATACTCGTGAAGAATACATGAGATTAATTGATCGAGTTCACGCTATAATACCAGAATGTGCAGTTTCTCAAGACATGATTACTGGTTTCCCTACAGAAACAGAACAAGACCACCAAGACACACTGAGCTTAATGGAATATGTAAAGTATGATTATGGATTCATGTTTGCATACTCAGAACGTCCAGGAACTATGGCTGCTCGTAAAATGAAGGATGATGTACCCGAAGAGGTTAAGAGCAGACGACTAAATGAAATTATAGCAGTACAGCGAAGAACTGGACTAGAAAGGGCTCAATATTTTATAGGAAAAACGGTAGAATGTCTAATAGAAAAAGAGTCAAAAAAATCAGACACTCAATGGGCTGGCCGTAATTCTCAAAATTATGTTGCCGTATTCCCTAAGGAAAACTACAAAGTAGGTGACTTTGTTAATGTGAAAATTACAGATTGCACAAGCGCAACATTAATAGGTGAAGCCGTTGGCTACTCAGACATGAATGGCCCATTAACTATTGATACTGAGTAATTATGGAAAGTGTACAATCTATTAAACAGCGGTTTGAATTAATAGGGAATGATCCAGGTTTCAATCGAGCTATAGAGAAAGCGATTCAGGTTGCTCCTACAGACATATCTGTATTAGTTACGGGAGAAAGCGGTGTAGGAAAAGAAAGCATACCTAAAATCATACACGCTCAATCTCACCGTAAACATGGTAAATACATAGCAGTTAACTGTGGTGCTATTCCTGAAGGAACCATAGATTCAGAGCTTTTTGGACATGAGAAAGGCGCTTTTACTGGAGCAACGTCTACTAGATCAGGATACTTTGAAGTAGCTGATGGGGGTACCATATTCCTAGATGAAGTTGGTGAATTACCACTACCTACACAAGTACGATTATTACGTGTTCTTGAAAACGGTGAATTTTTAAAGGTAGGATCATCGACTACTCAAAAGACTGATGTCCGTATCGTTGCAGCGACTAATGTACGCATGACTGATGCTATCGAGAAAGGAAAATTCAGAGAAGATCTTTTTTATAGATTGAGTACTGTTGACATTCACTTACCACCATTAAGAGAAAGAAAAGGAGATATTCACCTACTCTTCCGCAAGTTTGCATCTGACTTTGCAATGAAATATAAAATGCCAACATTGAGACTAGATGAAGGCGCAATTTCCTTATTAGAAAGTTATCGATGGAGTGGTAACATCAGACAACTGCGCAACATTGCTGAACAAATAAGCGTTCTAGAAAAAGAACGTAATATTAACGCGGCCGTTTTACGCAATTATCTACCCGACGCTGGAAAAAATCTACCTGCAATTATAGGGTCTGATAAGAAAAGTGATAGTGACTTTGCTAATGAGCGTGAGATTCTTTACAAAGTACTCTTTGATATGAAGAATGATTTAAACGATCTTAAAAAATTAACTAACGAGTTAATGATTAAAGGTGATATCAACGATGTTCAAGAAGAAAATAAAAGTCTGATTAAACGTATTTATGGAGATGATGCAAAAGGTGATGATTATGAAGATGTTATCGACCAGGCCTATGAAGTCACCCAAGTTGAAACTCCATCATTTGAAGCACAACCACAATCTAATTTTGTAGAACCTGTTGCTCAAAATGACCGCTATGATTTTGCTCAAGAAGTTCAAGAAGAAGAATCTTTATCATTAATGGATAAAGAAATTGAGCTTATCAAGAAATCTTTAGAACGACATAAAGGTAAACGTAAGGCCGCAGCAGATGACTTAGGAATTTCTGAGCGTACTCTTTATCGTAAAATCAAGCAATATGATTTATAAAATCCTCAAAACTATAATTGCTTTAAGTCTTTTGCTTAGTATCACATCTTGTGGATTTGGTTATAGTTTATCTGGTGTATCTATACCAGATAATATCAAAACATATCAAGTAGATTTTTTTCAAAATCAAGCCGCTTATGTAGAGCCTGGTATTGAGAGAACATTTACTTTAGAACTTCAAGATTTAATCTTAAATCAAAGCAGCTTAGATCTAGTCAATAAAAACGGAGACTACATATATCAAGGAGAAATCACAAGGTTTTACATCGCACCGATGACAGCCACTGCTAGCAATACAGCATCACAAAACCGTGTTACGATAGAGGTAAACTTAAGATTTACAAATACTAAAGATGATGAGGCTAGTTTTGAAAAAAGATATAGCTTCTTTTATGACTATCCAGCAACAACCCAATTACAAGGCGCAGCTCTAGACACTGCTCTAGAAGTCATTTTTGATCAAATCACTCAAGATATATTTGCAGACACACTTGCCCAATGGTAGAAAAATACTCACGTATTAATGAACTGCTTAGCGCACCTCATGAAATGATGGTAGATGATATGCCTATACTTGAAAACACCATTAAAAAATTCCCTTGGTTTCAAGCAGCACGCAGTGTATACCTTAAAGGTTTACACAATGAAAGTAGTCCATTATATAATAAAGAACTACAAATAACAGCCACACACACTGCAGATCGCGGTGTTCTATTTGACTACATTACTTCACCTGTATTTATTCAAAATAGAATCAGCGAGCAAATTAAAAAACAACAGGACTATTTAATAGAAATATCAGTAGATGCAGAAACTGTTCAAATTAAGGAAGAGGATCTCAATAGTAGTGTTAACTTTAACAACACACTCGATACCGATTTATTTGAAAGACCTAGCGCAACAAAAAGCATCGTTGATAAGCCTCTTACATTCAACCAAAATGAGACCTACAGCTTTGCAGAATGGTTAAAATTAACCACATTAAAACCTATCGATAGAAATCAACAACAAACTATTGAAAAAAGCGATAGCATTGTTGATCCTATAAACCCAATTGATGATGAAAGAGCAGAAAAGATGGCTATCATCGATCAGTTTCTTGCAGAAAAACCTAAAATAAAACCTAGAAAGGATAAAGTTTCTAATACAAACATTGCAGATTTACAAACGCCGGCAGACCAGTTAATGACTGAAACTCTAGCACAAGTATATCTCGCTCAAAATAACTATCCTAAAGCTATTCAAGCTTATCAAGTATTAGTTTTGCAGCATCCAGAAAAAAGTGGTTTCTTTGCAGACCGAATTCGTGAAATTAAGAATTTACAAAGCAATATATAAATGAGCACATTATTTTATCTTTTCTTAGGATTAATCGTTGTTGTAGCCTTTTTACTCATAGTAGTAATTATGGTTCAAAATCCTAAAGGTGGCGGACTTTCATCAAGTTTTGGTGGTGGTGGCACTCAACAATTAGGTGGTGTTAAAAAAACTGGAGACTTTTTAGATAAAAGTACTTGGGTTCTTTCAACATTACTATTAGTATTAATCCTAGCTGCAAGTTCTGTATTAATCACAGAAAAAACATCTGCAAATAGAGATATCATAGATACTAATAATGTTGAAACTCCTGCAGCTGCTCCAGTTCCTACAACTACTGACGATACGGCAACTCCGCTAGATGGAGAATAGTCATAACGACATTTCAATACTGACAAAATATCCAGCCATTACGGTTGGATATTTTTTTTTATGATGTTTTGTCATGCTATTTTAAATGGCATACTTATGGAAGATTGCACATCAAAATAAATCAATTAAAATTCTAATATAATGGCATTAAAAATTCAACCTTTATCAGACAGAGTGCTCATCGAGCCTATGGCAGCTGAACAAAAAACAGCATCTGGTCTTTACATTCCTGATACTGCAAAAGAAAAACCTCAACAGGGAAAAGTTGTAGCGGTAGGAAAAGGAAAAAAGGATTATGACATGACTGTTAAAGTAGGAGACACTGTTCTTTACGGAAAGTATAGTGGTACAGAGCTTAAACTAGATGGCGCTGAGTATTTGATGATGCGAGAAGATGATATTCTAGCTATCGTTTAATTTATGAAATACGCTTTCGCGAAAGCGTGATTCACAACTCATTACATTTTTCAAATTAGAATACTAATTAAAAAATTAAAGTGCTCTTATAGTACTTTACAAAACAACACAAAATGGCAAAAGAAATAAAATTTGATTTAGAAGCAAGAGACGGCATCAAACGCGGTGTAGATGCTCTAGCAAATGCAGTTAAAGTAACCTTAGGTCCTAAAGGACGTAACGTAATTATAGGCAAATCTTTTGGAGCACCAGTGGTAACTAAAGATGGTGTATCTGTTGCAAAAGAAATTGAACTAGCAGATGAACTAGAGAACATGGGTGCACAAATGGTTAAAGAGGTAGCCTCTAGAACTAACGATCTAGCCGGTGATGGTACAACAACTGCAACCGTTCTTGCTCAAGCTATTGTAAAAGAAGGCTTAAAAAATGTTGCTGCCGGTGCAAATCCTATGGATTTAAAACGTGGAATCGACAAAGCTGTTGAAGCTATTACTGCTGATCTAGATAAACAATCTAAAAAAGTAGGTGACTCTAGTGAGATGATTAAACAAGTGGCATCGATATCTGCAAATAATGATGATGTCGTAGGTGATTTAATTGCAAAAGCATTTGGTAAAGTAGGTAAAGAAGGTGTTATCACTGTTGAGGAAGCTAAAGGAACTGAAACGTATGTAGATGTTGTAGAAGGTATGCAGTTCGACCGTGGTTATCTTTCACCTTACTTTGTTACCAACTCAGAAAAAATGACTACTGAGTTAGATAACCCTTACATTTTATTGTTTGATAAGAAAATTTCAACAATGAAAGAATTAATGCCTGTACTAGAGCCTGTAGCTCAAACAGGAAAACCACTTCTTATCATCGCTGAAGACGTAGACGGAGAAGCGCTAGCGACCTTAGTAGTTAACAAACTAAGAGGTTCACTTAAAATAGCAGCTGTTAAAGCACCAGGTTTTGGAGACCGTAGAAAAGCCATGTTAGAGGACATTGCAATTTTAACTGGTGGTACGGTAATCTCTGAAGAAAGAGGATTCACTCTAGAAAACACAACTCTTGAAATGCTAGGTACTGCTGAAAAGGTAGACATTAACAAAGACAACACAACAGTTGTTAATGGTAGTGGAAAAGCTGCAGATATTAAGGCTCGTGTAGGACAGATTAAGTCTCAAATCGAAAACACAACATCTGATTATGATAAGGAAAAACTTCAGGAACGTCTAGCAAAACTTGCTGGTGGTGTTGCTGTACTTTATGTAGGTGCGGCGAGTGAAGTAGAAATGAAAGAAAAGAAAGATCGCGTAGATGATGCCCTACATGCTACACGTGCAGCTGTAGAAGAAGGTATTGTTGCTGGTGGTGGTGTTGCTTTAGTACGTGCGAAAGCTGTACTGAGTAAAATAAAGGCAAACAATTCTGATGAGGAAACAGGTATTTCTATTGTTGCTAGAGCTATTGAAGCTCCACTAAGAACAATCGTAGAAAATGCAGGTGGTGAAGGAAGCGTTGTGATATCCAAGATCCTAGAATCAAAAGGAAGCCAAGGATATGATGCTAAAAATGACACCTATGTAGATATGCTTAAAGCAGGTATTATAGATCCTAAAAAAGTAACTCGTGTTGCTCTTGAAAATGCAGCATCAGTTTCAGGTATGATCCTTACTACTGAATGTGCTCTTGTAGAAATTAAAGATGAAAATGCAGGCGGCGCTATGCCAGGAGGTATGCCAGGCGGCATGGGTGGAATGATGTAATTATCACTTTATAATTTATTTGAAAAGCCAGCTTATAAGAGCTGGCTTTTTTTGTTTTTATATTTTAACGATAAAAACGTGTTAATTTTCCTTAAAATTAAACTTTACATATGTTAACTTGATTTAGCTGTAAATCAATTAATTAAATAGACAACTGCAAATTATTATTAACAAATGTTTATTACTTAATATGGAAATGTTACAAAAACCTTAAATAAATGTTATAAGTTTATTGCTTAATCAAATCAAATTAATCAAGTATGAAACTATTTCTACACAAAATGCTATTAGGTATATTCCTACTAGCGGCGCAGTTAACTTTTGCGCAAAGCAATCAGATTTCTGGTACGGTATCAGACGAATCTGGAGAACCTTTATTAGGTGTGAGTGTTCTAATTAAGGGATCAACAACAGGAACACAAACAGATATAAATGGAAAGTACAGTCTAGTAGCATCATCAGGAAATGTCATCGTATTTTCTTATTTAGGTTTGAAAGATCAAGAAGTCACCGTTGCTGAAGAAACAACTATTAACGTAACACTGGTGGAAGATGCTGAATCACTAGGACAAGTTGTAATTGTAGCACAAGGTGTAAAGGCTAAACCTAGATCTTTAACTTATTCAGTTCAAACGGTTACTTCAGACGAGTTAGATAGATCAAAGGAAACTAATGTGGTCAATGCTTTAAGTGCAAAAGCTGCAGGTGTTCAAGTAACTGCCTCTTCTGGATCGGTAGGAGCTTCTGCAAATATTCGAATTAGAGGAAACTCATCAATACTAGGAAACAATGGCCCTTTATTTATTGTGGATGGTGTACCTATTGATAATTCTTCAACCAGTGAAGATCCATCAGATCCAGGAAATTCTCCATTAAGCGGTACTGATTTCTCTAATCGCGCAGTAGATTTAAACTCTGCAGATATTGAAACCGTTACTGTTTTAAAAGGTTTATCTGCTCAAGCACTTTACGGGATTCGTGCTGCAAACGGTGTGATATTAATTACTACGAAAAAAGGAAGGTCTGGAAAAACGAAAGTATCCATAACTTCTAACACATCATTCTCACAATATAATAAGGTTCCAACTTTACAACGTAAATACTCCCAAGGTGGTGTTGTAGGTGGCGTTCTTACTTATAGAGGTCCTGAAACATTTGAAGGTGATTCTTGGGGACCAGCAATTTCAACTCTTGAATTTGATGGCGCAACTGACTATCCATTTGATAGTAATGGTCGACTTGTACCTGTTGGAACAGGTAATGGTCAAGCAGCAAATGCGTATGACCATTATGACTTTTTCAAAACTGGAGTATTACAAGAAAACAATTTTTCAGTTAGTGGAGGATCTGAAAAAGTACAATTCAGAGGAAACATAGGTAGATTAACGCAAACAGGTATATCACCTAATGAGGAATTTGATCGTAACACTTTTAGAGCAGACATAAATGCTCAATTAGATGATAAGTTTGACTTAGAACTTTCAGGACAATATTCAGAATCTGGTGGTAATAGAGTACAAAGAGGTTCAAACATTTCAGGAATTATGCTTGGACTTATAAGAAGCACACCAACTTTTGATAATGGTAATGGATTAACTGGTCAAGATGCGGCAGATAATCAATCATCTTATTTTTATGATATCGCAGGTCAAGAATTACCTGGTCAACGTAGCTATCGAGATGGAATTTACAATAATCCATATTTTACAGTAGCTCAAAATAAAAACCTAGATGATGTAAGTAGATTTATAGGAAAGATGGCTCTATCATATAAAATTAACGATGAAAATACTTTAAAAGGATCGTTATCTGTAGATAAGTACACTGATGTACGTAAGTCAGGTTTTAATTTAATTGATGCTTCATTTGGAGAAGGACGTGTTTTAAATGATAACATCTCTAACCAAGATCTTAACTGGAATTTAATTTTAACGGGATCTAAACAAATAAGTGAAGATCTAGGAGTATCTTATCTAGCTGGTTATGATGGTTACAGAACAAGATTCTCTAGAAGAAGTGTAATAGGAGATGGATTAACAATACCAAGCTTCTTTGATATTAGCAATGCAGGTTCTATTAATGCTTTTGAATCAGGTGAATATGGTAAAACGTTAATTGGTGCTTTTGTTCAAGGTACTTTTAACTATAAAGATTTAATATATGTAACGCCAACATTCCGTAATGACTGGTCCTCAACATTACCTGTAGATAATAATTCCTTTCAATCTTACTCTTTAGGAACAAGCTTTGTTTTCACCGAGTTAATGGACAATGAAGAATCATTTCTTGATTACGGTAAATTTAGAATGTCATATGGTAGTGTAGGTAGTGATGCTCCATTATTTGCTACCGGAACTGTTTTTGGCGGAAGCTTTATAGGAGGTGATGGATTTATTCAAGGAACTCAATTCCCTGCCTATGATACCGTTTCTTATGAGCGCTCAGTTGTAGCTGGAAATCCAAATTTAAAGCCAGAGAGTCTCACAGAATTTGAAACTGGTATCGAATTAAAAATGCTAGATAATAGATTAAGAGTAGATCTAGCGTACTACAGTAAAACTTCTAAGGATGTAATCATTCCTGTAAGTGTGTCGTCGGGATCTGGATTTACAAGTAAATTTGAAAACATTGCAGAAATATCAAATAAAGGTGTAGAGGTTGTATTATCCGGAACACCTATAAGAACTGAGGATTTCAAATGGAATGTAGACGTAAATTGGACAACATATGAAAATATGGTCGAAGAACTTGCTCCAGGTGTAGAAGAAATTACACTAGCTGGTTTTTCTAGTACAAGATCAACTGCTGTAGCCGGTCAACCTTATGGCGCAATTTATGGAAGTCGTTTTCAAAGAGATGAAAACGGAGACTTTTTAATAGATGCAGATGGATACCCTTTAGCAGAAGCTACTGATGGTGTAGTTGGTGATCCTACTCCAGACTGGCAAGCAGGTATAAGTAATACATTTACTTATAAAGATCTTTCTCTTTCTTTTCTTATCGATATCAGAAAAGGTGGTGATGTATGGTGTGGAACATGTGGGATAATTGACTATTTTGGTACTTCAGATCGTACACTAGCTAGAGAAGACAGTAGAGTTTTTCAAGGAACTGTAGCTGCTACAGGGCAACCTAATACCCAATCCGTAGCATTATATGACACTACAATATCTGAAAATAATAACTTCTGGAGAAGATATGGTTTTGGTGGTTTATCAGAAAGTAATATCTACGATGGATCTTGGGTTAGACTTAGAGAAGTAACCTTAAGTTACTCACTTCCATCTAGCTTGTTAAGCAAAACCTTTATTGACAACGCTTCTATTTCAGTATATGGTAGGAACTTATGGTTAAGTACGGATTATCCAGGTGTTGATCCAGAAACAAATTTAGCCGGAGACAGTAATGGTATTGGTCTAGATTACTTCAACCAACCTAACACAAAAAGTTATGGTGTTAACTTACGACTTAACTTCTAAAAAGCAACATTATGAAAAAACTAAATATATTAATAGGGTTATTATTCTTATCTACAGTATCATGCACTATTACAGACGACAATATAGACCCTAACAATCCTAACGAGACACAAGTCAATGCAGGAGCAATTTATCCTGGGATGATAGCTCAATCTCACAAGAATCTTGTAGCTATTAATGCAAGAGTAGCTGGCATAGTAGTTCAACATTATGAAGGGTTAGATGCTCAACAAATAGCCTACGGTCAATATAACATTACAGAAAGCGATACCGATGATTATTGGGATGGTGGTCTTTATGGTGGTGGTGCTATGTCTGACTGTTTTGTAATCATGAATAATAATGATGGTGATGTATCTGCATTAGCAAAATTATACATGGCAGCAAATTTAGGAATGGCTACATCTATGTGGGGTGACGTACCGTATAGTGATGCTTTCACTGGTGATCAAGGTAACTTCACACCTACCTATGATGTTCAAGAAAACATATATACTACTATACAAACATTATTAACAGAATCTATTAATGATGGTGTAAGTGCTGGAGTAGGTGAATTTTACGGTGCCGGATCTTCAAATACTGACTGGGAAAAAACAGCACACGCGCTTAAGGCCAGATACTTTTTACACTTAACTAAAAAACAAGGTAATACAGCTGCAGCAAGCGCTCTGGCTGAAGTTCAACTTGCATTAACTGATAATAGCGAAGCTCCTGTTTTTACTTTTACAAATCCAGTTCAAAACTCAAATCCATTATATGCATTTGAGAGCCAACGTCCAGCAACGCTAGGCATAGGAAGTACACTAACAACAATGATGACAGGTGATCCTAGACTTCCATTTTACACAACTAATGGAACTGACTTTGCAGACGCTACTGGATTATTTTGGGGACAACCAGATAGCCCTACTCCATTAATATCTTACTGGGAAGTAAAGTTTATTGAAGCAGAAGCTATAATAAAAACAGGTGGTTCTGACGCTGATGCATTAGCCGCTCTTCAAGATGCAGTAGAAGCTAATATGTTATTTGTAGGTGTTTCTCAGGCAGACTCTGATGCATATACTTCATCAATTGCACTTTCAGGAACTACTGATGATAAAATCGAGACTATAATTAATGAAAAATACAAGTCAATGTATGGAAATTCTTCAACTGAAGCATGGAACGATTATAGAAGAACTGGTTTCCCAACATTAGTTGCAAGTCCAGATGCCGTTGCGAGTGTTAATCCTAGTTTAGTAGTTCCTCGTAGATTTTTATATCCAATATCTGAAAGACAGACCAATCGTGAAAATTATGAAGCAGCAATCAGCGCACAAGGCGGTCATCTATTAGATAACGACATATGGGTTTACGAGTAAAATAATTAGCCAATTTAGAACTATATATTTTAAAAGTTTTAAATAATTCAGAACTCAGTTATCTCTTTGGATAACTGAGTTTTTTTATGACATATCAAATTGTAGTGTTAACGCTACATTAAGATTTTATTATACCAATAGACAATATCTTGTAACCACCAAAAATCTATAATAATGCGTATAATAAAACTATTGACGTTACTCGTTTTTGCAGCTACTATAACTACCAGTTGTGGTTCGCAAAAATCAAGTAAAAAATCAGCAACTGCAGGAGCTGAGAAGAAAAAACCTAAAAAAGGTGGTATCCAACCTTACACCAAGGTAATCACTAAAGATGCTAAAAGTGATGAAGGATTATTCACCGTCCATCAAGTGGAAGATAAATACTTCTATGAAATACCAGACAGTCTTTTTAATAGAGAGATGTTAATGGTAACTCGTATTGCTAAGACTGCCGCAGGATTAGGTTTCGGCGGAGGAAAGCAAAATACAGAAACACTAAGATGGCAACGTAAAAATGATAATGTTCTTTTAAGAGTTGTATCTCATCAAGTCGTAGCGGCAGACTCTTTACCTGTAAGCATGGCCGTAGAAAACTCAAATTTTGAACCGATCCTCTACTCTTTTCCTATACAAGCTATTAAAAAAGATAGCATTAATAACAACATAGTAATCGATGTAACAGACTTCTTTACTAAAGATGTTCCATCTATAGGATTCCCTAAGAGATCACGTACAAGATATAAAGCCACACGATTAGATGAGAAACGTTCTTACATAGATACATTAAGGTCTTATCCTTTAAATATAGAATCTAGACATGTAAAAACATATCTAGCTAGTTCTCCACCTTCTAACAGCAGTACTGGATCCATTACTTTAGAAATGAGTAACTCTATGATTCTTTTACCTAAAGAACCTATGAAGAGACGTTACTTTGACCAGCGTGTAGGATGGTTTGCTAGAGGTCAACAAGATTATGGCCTAGATGCCCAAGAAACTAAAACCGTACGTTACTTAGATCGCTGGAGACTTGAGGTTAAAGATGAAGATATCGCAAAATTTGAAGCAGGTGAACTTGTAGTGCCTAAAAAGCAAATCGTTTATTATATAGACCCAGCAACACCAGTTCAATGGAGAAAATATATTAAGCAAGGTATTGAGGACTGGCAAGTAGCATTTGAAGCTGCAGGATTCAAAAATGCAATTATCGCTGCAGATGCACCTACAAAAGAAGAAGATCCAGATTGGAGTCCAGAAGATGTACGCTACTCAGTAGTACGTTATTTAGCATCACCTATTCCTAATGCAAATGGTCCTCACGTCTCTGATCCACGTAGTGGTGAGATTCTTGAGTCTGATATCAACTGGTATCATAATGTAATGACCTTGTTAAGAAACTGGTTCTTTGTACAAACAGCAGCAATCAACCCAGATGCACAATCTACAGAATTCGATGAAGCTGTAATGGGACGTCTCATTAGATTTGTAAGCTCTCACGAGGTAGGACATACGTTAGGTTTACCACACAACATGGGAAGCTCAATAGCCTATAATGTAGAAGACTTAAGAGATCCAGAATTCACTAAAAAATTCGGTACTGCTCCGTCTATTATGGACTATGCACGTTTTAATTATATCGCACAGCCTGGTGATGGTGACGTTGCCCTAATGCCTAATATAGGACCTTATGATAAATACTCTATTGCATGGGGCTATCGACCTATATTGAATAAAACAGCTCTTGAAGAGAAAACTATCCTAGATCAATGGATTCTAGAAAAAGCAGGTGATCCAGTATATCGTTTTGGACGTCAACAATTTGGCGTTGTTGACCATACTAGCCAAACTGAAGACTTAGGTGATGACTCAATGAGAGCAAGTTCTTATGGGATTAAAAACCTACAACGTATCATTCCTAATTTAGGGAAATGGACAGGTAAAGAAGGTGAGAATTTTGATAACCTAGAGACTATGTATGGCCAGGTATTAGGACAGTACAATAGATATATGGGACATGTAACAGGTAATATAGGTGGAGTAAAAGAAACCTATAAAGCATATGGACAAGAAGGCGCGGTATATGAGCATGCTTCTAGAGATAAACAAACTAGGGCTATGAAATTCTTACAAGAAGAATTATTCAGCACACCAGAGTGGTTAATCGACCAAAACATTTTTAACAAATTTGAGTCTGATGGTGCTATTGAACGTATACGTAGCACACAAGTTCGTACTTTAAACAACTTACTAGACTTTGGACGCATGGCGCGTCTAATGGAAAATGAAGAAGTCAATGGCACTAGTGCTTATGGGCTTTTGGAAATGATGCAAGATTTAAGAAAAGGGATTTTCAGCGAGCTTTCTAAAGGTCAGACAATTGATAGGTACCGTCGTAACTTACAACGTGCTTATGTGGAGCGTCTAGAATTTATTATGAATAATGAACAGCCTAGAAGTCGTTTTGGTGGTAGTTCTATAGATGTTGAACAAAGTGATATACGTCCAATTGTACGTGCAGAATTAAAGCAGTTAAGATCAGATGCAAAAAGAAGCATAGGCCGCACAAGAGACCAACTTTCTAAAATACATTTAGAAGATTTAGTAGAACGTATTGATTTAATTTTAGACCCTAAGTAAAAGTTTTATTTACGCTTTCGCGAAAGCGTGTAAAACTATATTAATTTATAAAGAACTGCCTTCTCAATTGAGAAGGCAGTTTTTTTTATTGCTGTTTTATAAAAGTTTATATTGCACACATGAACATATTACTTTATCTAGATCCAGGATTAGGAATGATGATTGCTCAAGCAGCGATTGCAGCGTTTGCTGGATTTGTCCTTTTTTACAAAACTGTCGTCGCAAAAATTAAAGGCTGGCTAGGGATTAAAAATAAGAATGAGGACTCTAATTTTGAAGATATGTATGATGATAACGATTTAAAGAATTAAAAATGCTTAGGCATCCTGCATCATATAGAGACCCATCAGGTTTTATATATCAGTACAATGGCAAATACTTCAGGCAAATAAACCCCTCCTATTTTGAGGAATACCATGCTATAAAAAATAAAGGAATTTATAAGCAATTATGGGATAAAAACTGGTTAATAAACCATGAGGAAATTAGCATTGATAATGATAAAATTATTCTCAAACCTGCTCAATTAGATTTTGTTTCATATCCTTATGAATGGTCATTTACTGCTTATAAACATGCCGCACAACTGACCTTGCGATTGCAACTATTTTTGTTAGAAAATGGTTTTTCACTTAAAGATGCCAGCGCTTTTAATATTACATTTCAAAATGGTAAAGCTCTTTTTATAGATACTTTAAGTATTGAAAGATACCGCGATAACGAACCATGGAAAGGTTTAAAACAATTTAACGAGCACTTTTTTGCTCCATTGTTACTCGCTCAAAGACACGGCAGTTATTACCTTAAGTCTTTACAGCATCGTATTAATGGCTTCCCGTTAGATGAGGCCTCTAAACTATTATCATGGAAATCTAAATTGAGCCCGACGATTTATTCTCATATTCATTTTTTAGGTAAACAGAAAAATGAAACTATAGGTCAAGCGTCGAATGACTCAAAAAGTAAAGGGCTAGACAAAGTTTCACAAATTAAAATGCTAAAGACTCTAGAGATGCATATCTCTAAGATGAACCTACAAGAAAACACAGAATGGAGTTCTTATTATAACCAAACTAATTATGATGAGCAGGCCTTTAATCTCAAAAAGGAATTCATACAAAAATGGACTGCAGAAATAAATGCAAAAAAGATTGTAGATCTAGGTGGTAATGATGGTACGTTTAGTAAAGTCGCGCTTTCTAATGCAAATCAGGTAATTGTTTGCGATATCGATCAGAGTGCTATTAATGATTGCTATATTAACAATATTAAAAATAAAGAGTATAATATCATCCCTATAGTATCCGATTTAATGCAGCCCGCAGCAAGTTTAGGATTCCATAATCAGGAACGAGATTCGTTTATTACTCGCATACAAGATTACGGTTCAGATTTAAGTATGGCGTTAGCTCTAATACATCACATGACTCTATCTGGCAATGTACCATTCGAAATGAGTGCTTTATTTTTCAAATCCTTGAGCCCTTATTTAATTATTGAGTTTCCTGATAGAGAAGATAGTTGGGTGCAGTTTATTTTAAATAGTAAAAGAGATGCTATTCACTTATTCGATGATTATAATCTGGCAAACTTTGAAGACGCTTATAAAAAGCACTACTCGATTATTAACAAGGCAGCAATAATAGGGACACATCGCACTCTCTTTTTAATGAAAAGATATGAAAGATAAGATACTATCCTATCTTAATAACAATAACCACTACTGGTGGACGGTAGGTTTATTACCTGGCATGTATGCTATGACCTATTTATATACTAACAATTATACATTAGTAAATTCTTGGACTCAATTTTCATACTTAGTCTTAACAATGACCATTATACCTAGCACAATAACGATCCTAGGTAATTTTTTATTAAGAAACAAAAGCCAAAGAATTAAGACAATATTTAATTCAAGTGTTTTTATCATAACTGCAGGTATAACACTATCGTTAGTTATCTATTTCAGATACAGATGGAAAGGTATTATCTTACTTATAGTAGCTGCAATTGTCGTAAGTTGGCTAATAGGTAAACATTATAAAAAAGGAGTACTCTTTCTTGCATTGATGACCTTGATAGGAATTGCTCAATTCAATTATTATTATTTTACAAAAATCATCAATAAAGAACAGTGGATCACCGATAATAATATTGCTGAAACTACTTTTACTAAAAAACCTAACATTTATTTAATTCAACCAGATGGGTATGCTGGTAAAATAGCTCTACTTAATGAGTATTATAATTATGATAACAGTTTATTTTACGATCAAATGTCTGAATTAGGCTTTAAATTTAATCACAATTATAGAAGCAATTACCCATCTACTTTATCATCTAACATCACACTATTTTCAGGCCAGCATCATTTTTATGAAAACGGAACTATGATTAATGAACCAATAGATGCACGTGAAATTATAATGGAAAATAATCCCGTTTTAAAAGCTTTTAAAAGTAACGGTTACTTTACTACAGCAATATTACAACATCGCTATTTACTAATGAATCATCCAGCGATAGGATATGATCGTATAAATATATCTGAAGATGAACTAGCTATAATCCCTAATCACGAGTTGAATAAAGATTACATTAGTGAGCTAGAAAAAGCCCTTTCTACTGAAAACAGTCAACCACAGTTTTATTTTATTGAAATACTAGAACCAGGACACATTCCTAATGAAATGGGGAAAGACACTTCAATAAAAAAAGAAAGAGATAAATATATTGAGAAACTAAAATCTACAAATGAGGATTTGATACAGATGACATCTATGATCACTAACCATGATCCTAATGCAATAGTAGTCATCGCTGCAGATCACGGAGGTTTTGTAGGTTTTAATTACAGTACAGAATGTTTTATTGAGCCCAGTAATAAAACTTACCTACATCAAGCAATATTCAGTGCTTTATTGACTATAAAAGCTCCTACTGAATTTCAATCATATCATAACAATATTAAAAGTACTATAAGTGTTTTCCCTACTCTATTCAATTACCTTGCGCAGGATTCAGTAACAAAGAACAAATTAGACAACAGTAGTTATCAATTAATTAAAAGTGGCACTCAACGTGGTATTTATAAATATTATGATGAAAATGGAATTCCTGTCACAGAAAAAATACAGTAAATCACTTATTGTTTTACTATTGTCATTAACTAGTTTTATATCGCAAGCACAGTCTTGTGTTTGCTATCAAAATCATTTTTTAAATGATTATAAGGAAGCTGATTTTATAGCACAAGTCACAGTGACTAACGTGGAATCTGACTTTAGAATAGAGAATGAAGATTTGATTGAATTTGACACATCAATAATATTTAAGGGTTCAGAATCAAAATCATTATTTATACAACAAGAAGTGGGGAATAGCAGTGATAATTCTAAGTGCAGACTGTTCTTAAAACCTGGTGATGAACTTATCGTTTTTGCCCAATTAGTGAATGGAGCAATAATCACTACACCATGTCATAGGAATAGTTTTATTTATAAAGATGATCCTAAATTCTTGCTAGCAAACAAGAATCTAATAGGCACACTTAATACGCTTTCTTTATTCAATGAACAAATTGAGGCTTCATCAATTAATTGTACTTCATTAACAAATGATACTGATATAATTAGTAAGGTAGGCAACCTAGATTTAAAGGACTCACAGTCTTATTTTGGTCTATACAACATTAAATTTTCTGAAGATAATTTAATCAACTACATAGGTGTTATATCATCTTTTAATAAAGAGATTGACAAGAAAATTAGGATCATGCTCATTAAGAAAAAATGGGAAACATGTGAACTCAACGAGAATAAAGAATTATTAGTTGCATATTTTTATCATCCTGCGACATTCTATAGGAAAGAGTATTTAAGTACATACTAGACAAGTTTGTTCCCTTTTGTTTTTAAGAAGTAAAAACCAGCCACCAATATGAATAATAAAATGGGCTGTATTAAAAAACGACGGATATAAAATAATGCCATTTTCATAAAACTAGAATCTGCATCTAAAAGTAAAGTGAAAGCAAATATTAATATAATGTAAGCAAACAAATACACCCATAACGCTGCATGGATATAACTTTCTCTTTTATACAAAAACCACAGTATCCATAAGGAGAGAACCATATTAAGTAGGTACCTCAAACTAGTACCTGCAAGTACGTTCCACACATTTAGGTCAGGAAGATCATATAATTGAAAGTTTGAATGAAAATAATTATACAATGGATCGTTAAACAATGGAATCTCATATAATCTTACTAATATTAGAGAAATGACTAGTATTATTATAATTAAAGTAGAAAAACTCTTAGCAATTATCATGTTTGTTTTGGCTTTTTAATCCATAACAACCAGAGTAAAATCACTGAACCGTAAATCACTGCAGGAAACAATATATCATGTGAAATATGATCATACTGAGGATATTTATATTTAATAACAGCTAAGGCAACTAACCTAGACAAATTAACTAAGTATATAAAAATAACGCCAGTTATAATGAAAAGGACTGTTTTTTTCCACGCTTTCGCGAAAGCAAGAACAAAAGCCACAAACAATATCATCACACTTATTGCATTACAACCTTCTATCACCCGATAGACAACCGTTTTATCTAAATACATATAAACTGATGGATGATGCGGCACATTAGATATTTGAGCGTCATATCCTAAAGCTATTAATAATTGCTGGGTTTGAAATGATACTTGAGATGTTACGGGATCTGGATAGTTTGATGAATTATAATCCTGTTGTAAATACAGATAGTAAATCAATGATAGAACGATATAAATAATACCAAAAGTAGCCACAAACTTAAAAACCGGTATGTAGGTACGTAATGCTCCCATCATTAATTATTTTATGACAAAGTTAAATATTTAATCAAAGGCATAACTTAATTTTACCTTTTTAAAATATATCATGACACTAGAAACATTAAAACCAAAAGTTACTGAAATAGTAAATCATCCAGACTTAACGACACGTCTTAAAATGCAAGGTGTTTGTGATTTATTACAGTCTAGTATAGGCTATTATGACTGGGTAGGTTTTTATATGGCACATGCTACTGAGCCTACATTACATCTATGGTCTCAAGCAGGAGAACCTACTGATCATACTGTTATACCTTTTGGGAAAGGAATATGTGGTCAAGTCGCTGTTTCAAATCAAAATTTTGTTGTAGATGATGTGCATGCTCAGGACAACTATATTGCCTGCAGTATCCATGTTAAAAGTGAGGTTGTCATCCCTTTATTCAAAGATGGTAAAAACATAGGCCAGATAGATATAGACAGTAATACTGCAAAGGCTTTTTCTCAAGAAGACGAAAAGTTTCTTGAATGGGTGAACGAGCAAGTGGCTACGATTCTTTAATATCTACAACATTTTGCTGCCATTTCCAGGCACTTTTAAGGGCGTCTTTTAAGGTAAGTTGTGCTTTCCAACCCAAGACATTATTTGCTTTGGTAGTGTCTGCATATGCAGCGGTCACATCACCATCTCTACGCTGTACAATTTTATAATTCAGAGATATTCCTGATGCATTTTCAAAAGCATGAACCACTTCTAAAACAGAAGATCCCGTACCTGTTCCTATATTAAACGTTTCAAAATTAATAGCTGCGCTTTGATTAATCAACCTTTCTAGCGCAACCACATGGGCTTTAGCAAGATCCACTACATGAATATAATCCCTAACAGCGGTTCCATCCTTTGTAGGATAGTCGTCACCAAAAATGGATAGTTGCTCTCTTAAACCTATTGCGGTTTGAGTAATATATGGAATTAGATTTTGAGGCGTACCCAATGGCAATTCACCGATTAATCCAGAGTCGTGCGCACCGATTGGGTTGAAATAACGCAAAGCAATAGCGTTTAAAGAAGGGTCAACCTTACAAACATCGGCTATTATTTCCTCGCCTATTTGCTTAGTATTACCATAAGGTGATTCTGCCGGTTTTACTGGTGATATTTCAGTAATAGGAAGCTCATCAGCCTGTCCATAAACAGTACATGAAGAACTGAATATAAGATTAGATTTTGGTAACTTTTGAAGCTCTTTTAAAAGATACACTAGGCTATTCACATTATTTTCATAGTATAATAGAGGATTTTGCACACTCTCACCTACTGCCTTAGAAGCTGCAAAGTGTATCACGCCATCGATATCATGATTTCTAGTAAAAAAATCACTTACTGACTGTTGATCTCTTAAATCTAACTTTTCAAACACAGGCTTTTTATTAGAGATTACTTGAATTCTTTCTAACACATTTATCGATGAATTAGAAAGATTATCCAATATAATTACCTGATAATCTGTATTTAACAATTCTACAACAACATGTGAACCTATAAAACCTAATCCACCCGTAACTAATATCTTCATGAATAAAAAAATCTTTAGTAAAAATACATCATTAGGTTGTAAAATTCAGTAGAGAAGCAACGCTTTAATCTAAATAAAAAGCATAAAAAAAGGTCTTCATTTCTGAAGACCTTTTCGTGGGCGCTAAGGGATTCGAACCCCTGACCCCTTGGGTGTAAACCAAGTGCTCTGAACCAACTGAGCTAAGCGCCCTAAAAGCGGATGCAAATATAAAACCATTCCTGGAATTTACAAGCCTTTTTCAAAAAAAAATTAAATTATTTCTGCAACTACAAATACACTGCCGGTCACCACTATCAAATCATCGCTGTGAGCCAGACTTTTAGCTTCATAAAGAGCCTCTGGAATGGAATCAAATTTTCTAAAATTAAATTTATGCTTTTTAAAAAAACTAGAAAAAACATCTAATTCCATTCCACGAACGACATTAGGCTTTGCTATATAATAAGAGGCATCTTTAGGCATAATAGACAAAACAGTATCAACTTCCTTATCTGAAACCATACCCATCACTATATGCAAATTGTTATACTTTTCGTTTTGTAATTGCTTTATTAATGTCCTAATACCAGCTTGATTATGCGCCGTCTCAGCAATTACTCTTGGATTTTCTTGTAATAACTCGAATCTACCCCTTAAACTTGTATTAGAAACTACTTTCATTAAACCAGACCTTATTTGATTTGGTGAAATAATAAAATCACTAGATTCCCTTAAAACGCTTAATGTTTCACAGGCAACCCTAACGTTATCTTTTTGATACTCTCCTTTTAAATCAGTCGTTAATGCTTTTGAGCGATGATCCACTTGATGATAGGTAGCATTATTTAATATTGCGCTTTCGCGGAAGCGTACTCTCAAAGAACTACGCCTCTCTCCTACAACTACTGGCACATTCTTTTTTATTATCCCAGCTTTTTCTCTAGCAATTTTAACTAAGGTATTCCCTAACATCGCAACATGATCTTTATCAATAGTTGTAATAACGGAAACTAATGGAGTAATAATGTTAGTTGAATCTAATCGACCTCCTAAACCTGTCTCTATAATAGCAATATCAACATTGCTATCTTTAAAATATTGAAAAGCCATACCAACCGTCATCTCAAAAAACGACAGTTGATGACTTTCAAAATACAATTTGTGTTTATTTACAAAATCTACCACGTATTCCTCAGAAACCATTACACCATTAATTCTTATGCGCTCTCTGAAGTCTTTAAGATGTGGTGAGGTATACAAACCTACTTTATAACCAGCCTCTTGTAATACACTTGCTAACATGTGACAAGTACTACCTTTACCATTTGTCCCAGCTACATGAATGGTCGAAAAGGAAAGGTGAGGATTCCCTAAATAATTATCTAATAATATAGTGTTATTTAGATTTGCCTTATAGGCTAGTTTTCCCACACGTTGATACATGGGTAATTGATTGAAAAGCCATTCTAGTGTCTGTGAATAGTCCAAAACTACTCTCCTACTTTAAAAATAACTTCGACAAAACCTATTTGAATATCTTTGGCTTTAGAAGCAGCACTGAATCTATATGTTTCAGCACTTTTTTTTGCGGCAACTAATAAACAATTTGCTCTATTAGTTGTTCCTTTTTTACCTGGAATAGCTTGCACGACCTTACCACTTCTGTCAACATGAATTTCTACAATTACTGTACCTGTTTCAAAACAATCTGGCTCAGCTCCTTTACCAGAAAGCGCTTTTCTTCCACCTAATCCAGCTCCACGACCACTTTGCCCAGATCCTGGCGCACCGTAATAGGTATTTGCATAAGGATCACCGTTAATATCACCTTTATTTCCTGGACCATCTCCAGGACCTTCACCGCTATTATCTGCACCATCAGTAGGTGTTGCTCCTGTAACATTATTAAGCATATCTGTTACTGATTGATCTGGTTTAGGTTCTGGTTTAGGCTTTGGTTTTTTAGCAGGCTCAGTTACTGGTTTTGTTACTGGCTTAGTTGTATTAGGATCTGAATTGATAACGGGCGCATCAGTATAATCTTGTGTGGCGACATTATCAACCTGGGCAGCTGATTGATCTACCGGTGAAGGATTAGCCTCTGGAGTAACTTTAGTAGCTTCTGCAGGTTCCACAGGACCAGAACCTACGGCAGTATTACCAAAGTTAATAGCAATTCCACTATCTTCTTCTTCTGGAATTTCATCTAGTACTGAAACAAAAACAAATAACAACAGAAATACACTCATCAATACAGTCGTAATGATGAATGATTTCTTTTTTTCTTTAGTATCTAGAAAACTCATTTTTATTCTGGTTTTACGGCAAGAATGATGTTAATTTTATTACGATTTGCTATATCCATTACCTTCACTGCTTTATTAAGAGCTATATCTCCGTCTGCTCTTAAAATTATGGTAGGCTTTTCTTGACCTTCCATAGTCTTAATAATCATAGATTCTAATCGCTCTTCTTCTACTTCTACCGCATCAACAAAAAACGCGCCGTCTTTAGTAATACTTACTGAAGCCTGTTGTTTATTTTCACTGCGACCACTAGCACTAGGCAAGATTAAATCTAATGCTTGTGGAGTGATACTAGGTGAGGTTAGTAAGAAAAATACAAGCAACAGAAATACGATATCAGTCATGGACGACATCGAGAAATCCGGGCTTACTTTATTTCTGCTTCTTAAATTCATATTATGCTGGCTCGTTTAAAAGGTCTAAGAAATCAACAGCGTTAGACTCCATTTGATGCACTACTTTATCTGTCTTAACCACTAAATGGTTATAACCTATATAAGCAATTATACCTACTATAAGTCCTGCAACAGTGGTAGTCATTGCGGTATAAATACCTTCTGCTAGTGTCCCCATTTCTGGAGCACCTTCACTTTCGGCAAGAGTTCTAAAAGCAATCACCATTCCTATAACGGTACCTAAGAATCCAATCATAGGCGCAGCTCCTGCAATAGTTGCTAGAATACTAACATTCTTTTCTAACTTATATACTTCTAACTTACCTGCGTTCTCGATAGCTCCATTAATATCCTCTAATGGTGAACCTATTCTACTTATACCTTTTTCTGTCAATCTTGCTACAGGAGAATTCTCTTGAGCACACAAAATTTTGGCTGCGTCAATACGACCATTACTGACGTGATCTTTTATTTGCAACATAAATTTGTCATCAATTTTTGAACTACCTTTTATCTTAAATAATCTTTCAAAATAGATATACAGTGCTACAAAAAGTAATAGAATTAAGATACATATAATAACAGTTCCAGATGGATCACCTGATAATATAATATCAAAAACAGTTTGAGTCTCCTCTTCTACTAATGGTACAGTAGACTCAACAATTTCGCTTGTCTCTTGAATAAATGAATTCATTAATTTTCTTCTTAGTTAGGTTAGTAACGTTTATTGTATGTTAAAGATTGTATAGAGCATTAGGGCTTTTTCTTCACGCTTCCGCGAAAGCGTGAAAAACAAAAGCTATACAATATTACTGATTTATTATAAGAACATAATCACACATGCAAGTCCTACTAATGTAAGAACTACAGTATATGGAAATGCCATTTTAACCATCTTGCCGTAAGAAAGATTGATTACTGGTGCAAGAGCAGACGTTAATAGAAATAAGAATGCCGCCTGACCATTAGGTGTCGCAACACTAGGAATATTAGTTCCCGTGTTAATTGCAACTGCTAGATGTTCATATTGCTCTAAAGTTATTTTTCCAGCGTCATATGCATTACCCACTTCATTTATATAAACTGTTGCCACAAAGACATTGTCAGATATCATACTTAGGACACCATTTGCTAGATAAAATATTGCTGGTTGACTACTAGGATCCTGGCTTAATGCCCATTCAATAATAGGTGCAAATAAATGCTGGTCATGGATCATCGCAACGATCACAAAAAACACAACTAATAGTCCTGTAAATGGAAGTGCTTCTTCAAAGGCTTTTCCAAGACTGTGCTCATCTGTAATACCCATAAATGCAGTTTGAATCACAATTAATGCAAGACCTATAAATCCAACTGGTGCAATATGCAATGCTAGACCAATGATTAATAGAATAGCTGAAACCCCTTGAACTAAAAGACCATATTTTTCTTTGCTAGTACGTTCTTGATCACGTTTTTCCATCCATCCCTCGATAATCTGTCTTACTACAGGTGGCATTTTTTGACCAAAACCAAATGTTTTAGTAACTTCTAGTAAGATAGTAGTAATTAGACCAGCTATTAAGACCGGTATCGTAATAGGTGCCATGTGAAGGAAAAACTCTATAAACCCATATTCATAAGGTAATGCTGTATTAAGCTTTGTACCGATTAGTAAGTTTTGGGGTTCACCTACAATTGTACAAACACCACCTAACGCTGTTCCTACCACACCATGCATCACTAAACTACGTAAAAATGAACGGAAATCTTCTAACGTTTCACCACTCAATTGTTTCCTATCTAACGTATTATCTTGATCTAAATCTAAATCACTAGAGTGGATTTTATGATAAACATTATAAAAACCGAGACCAACACTTATAAGCACAGCTGTTACTGTTAGGGCATCTAAAAAGGCTGATAGTACAGCACTAATAAGCACAAAAAATAAAGAAAGTGCTATTTTAGATTTTACTTTTGTAAATAGCTTTACAAAAATATACATAAGTAGAGGCTTCATAAAATAAATTCCCGCTACCATGAAAACCAATAACAATATTACTTCTAGGTTTTGAGCAACTTCAGCATAAACACCACCTAAAACTTTATTACCTAAGTCATCTAACACGACCTCGTGAGTGTTGTGATCTACTTTATACATAGGATGTGTTAACCCTAATGCTATAACTTGAATAGCCAGTAAACCACCAGACTGTAATGGATAACACTTTAAAGCCATGGCAAGACAGAAAATAAACTCTGCTATAAATATCCAACCCATTACCGTTCCATCAAGAACAAAAAATGCGGCAGTATTAAAAACTAAAAATGCTAAAATGGTTGACTTAAACCATGTAGGGCTATTACCTAAAAAAGACTTGAACATTAAACCAATTGTTTTAAAGCGATTTCAAAAGCAGTAGAACTGATTTGTGTACGCGAACTATTATTATTATAAGTGTTTTGAATTGCATTTCTAATTGTCATGCTGGTATCATTAAAGATAGCTTCATCTGTCATTTGAACGCGGCGTTCCATAAAGTATGCAAATACTCTTGCCATTCCACAATTTGAAATAAAATCTGGAATAAGGCTTACCTTTTCATCTGTATGCTCCATTATAGAGCCAAAGAATATCTCTTTATCTGCAAATGGCACATTAGCACCACAAGAAATAACCTCTAATCCAGATGCTATCATTTGATCTATTTGGTCCTGACTTACTAATCTAGAGGCAGCACAAGGCGCAAAAATCTCAGTCTTCAGCGACCATATTTTTTTATTTACTTCTTCAAATGGAATTAAGTTTGAAGATCTTAAAGCATTCCCATCTTTGTTTAAGAACATTTCTTTAATTTCTTCAAAAGAAAAACCGTCCTCATTAATTAATCCACCTGCTCTATCGATGATTCCTACAACTCTAGCACCCATTTGTGAGAGATAATAAGCTGCAGCACTTCCTACGTTACCAAAACCTTGAACAACGGCACGTTTACCTTTTACATCACCACCATAAATATCATAGAAATGTTTTACGGCTTCTGCAACGCCATAACCGGTAATCATATCTGCTACCGTATATTTTCTAGAAACATCTGGCGAATAAATAGGATTTTCAATAACTTTTATCACACCTTGGCGTAATTGTCCAATGCGGTTAATTTTATCAGCCTCAGTAGGGGAAAAATGACCGGCAAAGACACCTTCTTGAGGATGCCAAACCCCACAATCTTCAGTGATAGGGATTACTTCATGTATTTCATCAACGTTAAGATCACCACCGGTGCCATAATAGCTTTTAAGTAAAGGAGAAACCGCTTTATACCATCTCTCTAGCACACCTTTTTTACGAGGATCTCTAGGATCAAAATTAATTCCACTTTTAGCACCGCCTATAGCAGGACCAGAAACGGTGAATTTAATCTCCATAGTTTTTGCTAGTGAAAGAACTTCATTTTTATCAAGTCCAACTCTCATACGAGTTCCACCACCTGCGGCGCCACCTCTCAAACTATTTATTACTGTCCAACCTTGGGCATCGGTTTCTGGATCATTCCAATGAAATACGATTTCGGGTTCAGCGTTCTCATAACGCTTTAAAAGTTCCTTCATGATTTATTTTCAGGTTAGTGCAGACAAATATAAAAAACACCTGACCACTACAACTCTTTTTTACAATTTCTTAAGGTAGATAAATTTCACCACTAGAATGATCTTTAGATGCCCCAGTGACAGAAGCTAGACAATTATTCTCATTGCGTAATTTAAGAACACCTAAAAATGCAAAAATCAGAGCCTCTTTATACTCAATGAGGCTATTGTCTGGGATAATCAAATCAGCATTAGAATGATAAGAAATTCTGTTAATCAAATATTCGTTATACGCACCACCACCGGTTACTAGTACAGCTGATTCGGGTAATAAGATATCTGCAATTTGAATTGCCACGTGTTCAGTAAATGTAGCTATGGCATTTAATGGACTGTCAATAGACTTAATAATATTCCATATAAATTCATCGACCCATTCCACTCCTAAAGATTTAGGGCCGTCAAGTTTATAAAAAGATAAATTATTGAGTTGACTTAATACTTCAGAATTAACTTTTCCCGCTTTCGCGAAAGCGCCTTTATCATCATAATTTGCTCCTAATATATTTGCAAAATGATTAAGAACAACATTAACTGGAACAATATCAAAAGCTAAACGAGTGTTATTACTGCCATATGAAATGTTTGCAAACCCACCTAGATTAAGACAGAAATCAAAATCGTCAAACAGAAAATAATCACCAATAGGCACCAAGGGAGCTCCCTGCCCACCCAATAGCACGTCTTGTGTCCTAAAATCACATATGACTCGGTGTTTAATTAATTGGGCTAATAAAGGAAGATTTCCTATCTGTAGTGTATAACCTTTTTCTGGCTTATGATGTACTGTATGGCCATGACTACAAATGGCTAATAGATCATTAAATTGATTTTCTTGAATAAATTCATTAATACAATTTCCAAGATATACCGTATAATCATATTCTAAGGCCTTCAGATCTGCCACTGATAAATTTATGGCTTCAGACAATCTAGTACGCCAGATTTCATCATACTCTATAGATTTTACCTTTAGAATATGAAAGTTCCATGATTGATCACGTACTAATCTTACATAAATCAAATCAATAGCATCTAACGAAGTTCCAGACATTACACCTATAACGTTATAGCACTGATGGTTCATAGAAAAATAGTATTGAAAAAACTCCTGAATAAGCTTAGATTTGCAAAGATAAATGAAGTATTAATCATATTACAAATACATGGATTTTAGTTTAACAGAAGAGCATCTAATGATACGTGATGCAGCAAGAGATTTTGCTCGCACAGAGTTACTTCCAGGAGTAATTGAGAGAGATAAGGAACAACATTTCCCAAAAGAATTGATTACTAAAATGGGTGATCTAGGCTTTTTAGGAATGATGGTTGACCCAAAATATGGTGGCGGAGGAATGGATACGACTAGCTATGTGTTAGTTATGGAGGAGCTATCCAAAATAGATGCTAGCGCAAGTGTAATCGTTTCTGTAAATAACTCACTAGTATGTTACGGCTTAGAAGCATATGCGAGTGAAGAACAAAAGGAAAAATATCTCACAAAACTAGCAACAGGACAATCTATCGGTGCATTTTGCTTGAGTGAACCTGAAGCAGGTAGTGATGCTACCTCACAGCGCACGACAGCTATAGACATGGGAGATCACTACCTACTAAATGGCACTAAAAACTGGATAACTAATGGTAACAGTGCAGACTATTATATAGTAATTGCCCAAACCGATAAAGAAAAAGGCCATAAGGGTATTAATGCATTTATAATAGAAAAAACTTGGGAAGGTTTTGAAGTAGGGCCTAAGGAAGATAAACTAGGTATAAGAGGTAGTGACACTCACTCCTTAATCTTTAACGACATAAAAGTCCCTAAAGAGAACCGAATTGGAGAAGACGGTTTTGGATTTAAATTTGCGATGAAGACTTTGGCTGGTGGAAGAATAGGAATCGCAGCACAAGCTTTAGGAATCGCTAGTGGTGCTTTTGAACTAGCTAGGGACTATAGTAAGCAACGTAAAGCTTTCGGAACTGAAATCTGCAATCACCAGGCTATAGCATTTAAATTAGCAGATATGAAAGTTAATATAAATGCCTCTCGTCATCTTATCATGCATGCAGCATGGATGAAAGATCAAGGTATGGATTATAATGTAGCAGGATGTACAGCAAAGCTATTTGCATCACAAACAGCAATGGATACTACTGTAGAAGCTGTACAAGTGCATGGTGGTAATGGTTATGTTAAAGAATATCACGTCGAACGCTTGATGAGAGATGCTAAAATAACTCAGATATACGAAGGAACATCAGAAATTCAAAAAATAGTAATATCTAGAGACCTTTTAAAAGACTAGTATGCTCTTTCATCACCGAACATCCATTATTTAATGGTTAGAAATTAAGTATATATTTTTAAAAATGTCTAATTACATTTACTTGTAATTAGACATTTTTTTTAACAGGATCCTCTTTTTAACTAAAAGGATTTATTATAAATCTTAAGCCTTTTAGATTACATCATCGAGTAAAAATGGAAATCTGAAAATAACTCATCTAAATTAGCGAGATAGATAAAATCAAAAAATTAAACATAAAAAAAGTCCCTACTAATTACTTAGTAAGGACTTAAAAGAAGGCGGCGACATACTCTCCCACAATAAAGCAGTACCATCTGCGCTAATGGGCTTAACTTCTCTGTTCGGAATGGTAAGAGGTGAGCCCCATCGCTATAACCACCTTAATGGTTCAGCTGAAACAATCAACTGTAAAAGTTGACATATTGAAATTTAAAACGATAATAATAAACATGATATAAAAAGCTAAAGGGTAGAATACCTAAGCTTACGGGTAATTAGTATCACTCGGCTATGACATTACTGCCTTTACACCTATGACCTATCAACGTGGTAGTCTCCCACGACCCTTTAAAGAAATCTCATCTTGTGATGGGTTTCGCGCTTATATGCTTTCAGCGCTTATCCCTTCCCGACGTAGCTACCCAGCAGTGCTCCTGGCGGAACAACTGGTACACC
>NZ_MTPW01000001.1:3297500-3300061 GCF_002954765.1 Nonlabens arenilitoris
CCTTTGAGTTTCATTCTTGCGAACGTACTCCCCAGGTGGGTTACTTATCACTTTCGCTTGGCCACTCAGACGTCAATTCGTCCAAACAGCTAGTAACCATCGTTTACGGCGTGGACTACCAGGGTATCTAATCCTGTTCGCTACCCACGCTTTCGTCCATCAGCGTCAATATATTGTTAGTGATCTGCCTTCGCAATCGGTATTCTATGTAATATCTAAGCATTTCACCGCTACACTACATATTCTAACCACTTCACAATAATTCAAGACTAACAGTATCAATGGCAGTGCCGGAGTTGAGCCCCTGCATTTCACCACTGACTTATTAGCCCGCCTACGGACCCTTTAAACCCAATGATTCCGGATAACGCTTGCACCCTCCGTATTACCGCGGCTGCTGGCACGGAGTTAGCCGGTGCTTATTCTTACGGTACCGTCAGCTATCCTCACGAGGATAGGTTTCTTCCCGTATAAAAGTAGTTTACAACCCATAGGGCCGTCTTCCTACACGCGGCATGGCTGGATCAGGCTTGCGCCCATTGTCCAATATTCCTCACTGCTGCCTCCCGTAGGAGTCTGGTCCGTGTCTCAGTACCAGTGTGGGGGATCTCCCTCTCAGGACCCCTACCTATCGTAGCCATGGGGAGCCTTTACCTCTCCATCTAGCTAATAGGACGCATACTCATCTATCACCGTAACCTTTAATTATAAAATCATGCGATCTCATAATACTATGAGGTATTAATCCAAATTTCTTCGGGCTATCCCTCAGTGATAGGTAGATTGTATACGCGTTACGCACCCGTGCGCCGGTCGTCAGCAAAGAGCAAGCTCTCTCTGTTACCCCTCGACTTGCATGTGTTAGGCCTGCCGCTAGCGTTCATCCTGAGCCAGGATCAAACTCTTCATCGTAGAATCTTTTTAAAGATCATTTATTGATCTATATAATTAATACTACTTAATTAGCGTAATTGTGTTTATCTATATTAAATCTTACCAGAAAATATTATCAAAATATCTTCTTATTATTTATTTTGTGCTGTCAATCAAAATCTCAATGAACTACTTCAAATTATAAAATCAAAACTTTGCCAATCCTCTCCCGATTCTCGTACTAGTATTTTAACCTTCTCTGAAGAACTAACGCTCTACTTCTGACATCATGTCTGCTGCAAAGCGGGTGCAAATATACTCACGTTTTTCTCTATCAACCAAACTTTTTAACTAAATAAATTAAAATAATTTATAACACACATACAAACAACTAATTACAAATCATCCTATCCGAATTATTCTAACTCATATAACTTTATCAGGTAACGATATCGCAAATACATCAGAATACTTGAAACACTTAAATTAATTCAAAAAAATAATCACCGAATATCCATTATTTAATGGCTAGAAATTAAGTATATATTTTTAAAATGTCTAATTACATTTACTTGTAATTAGACATTTTTTTTAACAGGATCCTCTTTTTAACTAAAAGGATTTATTATAAATCTTAAGCCTTTTAGATTACATCATCGAGTAAAAATGGAAATCTGAAAATAACTCATCTAAATTAGCGAGATAGATAAAATCAAAAAATTAAACATAAAAAAGTCCCTACTAATTACTTAGTAAGGACTTAAAAGAAGGCGGCGACATACTCTCCCACAATAAAGCAGTACCATCTGCGCTAATGGGCTTAACTTCTCTGTTCGGAATGGTAAGAGGTGAGCCCCATCGCTATAACCACCTTAATGGTTCAGCTGAAACAATCAACTGTAAAAGTTGACATATTGAAATTTAAACGATAATAATAAACATGATATAAAAAGCTAAAGGGTAGAATACCTAAGCTTACGGGTAATTAGTATCACTCGGCTATGACATTACTGCCTTTACACCTATGACCTATCAACGTGGTAGTCTCCCACGACCCTTTAAAGAAATCTCATCTTGTGATGGGTTTCGCGCTTATATGCTTTCAGCGCTTATCCCTTCCCGACGTAGCTACCCAGCAGTGCTCCTGGCGGAACAACTGGTACACCAGCGGTCAGTCCAACTCGGTCCTCTCGTACTAAAGTCAGATTCACTCAAATTTCTTGCGCCCACTACAGATAGAGACCGAACTGTCTCACGACGTTCTGAACCCAGCTCGCGTGCCACTTTAATGGGCGAACAGCCCAACCCTTGGGACCTTCTCCAGCCCCAGGATGTGACGAGCCGACATCGAGGTGCCAAACCCCCCGTCGATGTGAGCTCTTGGGGAGATCAGCCTGTTATCCCCGGCGTACCTTTTATCCTTTGAGCGATGGCCCTTCCATACGGAACCACCGGATCACTATGCTCTTGTTTCCAACCTGGTCGACTTGTAAGTCTCTCAGTCAAGCACCCTTATGCCATTACACTCTACGCACGGTTACCAAGCGTGCTGAGGGTACCTTTAGAAGCCTCCGTTACTCTTTTGGAGGCGACCACCCCAGTCAAACTACCACCAAGCAATGTCCCCCGTTAGGGGTTAGGTCTCAAATAAGCAAAGGGTGGTATTTCAACAATGACTCCACAACGCC
>NZ_MTPW01000002.1 GCF_002954765.1 Nonlabens arenilitoris
AAACGGATTAGAACACAGGCATTGCGGTAGCTTACATGCCGAAGATGCTGAAATGGCATTAAACAATGCTCCGTGACGTGTATACTCGTAGAAATGAAGGTGTAAGTATTGGGTAGTAGAATCTAAAAATATAACAGCTAGCAGTCCAGAGGACAGCGGCGAATTATTTGAACCTGCTAGCGATAAAGTCTATAGACATCCTACTTTTTATGATTACCTGAAGAATTAAAACACATGTAATAAGCACAGCTTTTTACATGTGTTTTAATTCTTAAATCTAAACTTAAGTTGAAACTTAAATTTAAAATTAATGGGTAAACGTATGATCTAGAAGATCGATTAATCATTTTGCTGCTGATGTAATTGTAGTTTTTGACAAGCCTGCTAAAACTTACGCTTCTAAATACTATGCTGAGCAACTCATAAGATCTTCTGGTTCTGTCTCTTTAAATTTTAGTGAATTTGCTGGTGCAGGAACTGAAAAAGATAAAATCAATAAATTGAGAATATCGCTTAAAGAGATTAAAGAGTGCAATAACAATTTAAAAATCCAACTCAAAGCTGGTTTAAGCAACAAAGACCAATTGACAAAGCTGCAGGATGAAGCGGAACAAATTATCAGAATTCTAGTAGCTATTATAAATAAACGATAACCCTTAAATTTAGATTTAAATTTAGATTTAAGTTTAATATCATTAGATATGAACAACCAATAAAAGAACTAAATCCACAATTCCTAGAGTCCAAGGAAAACAAACAACACCTGATCGACTATCTTCTAGGTGTGGCAGATAATTATTTAATCTTAGGACAGCGTCTAGGCGAACTTTGTGGTCATGGACCTAATCTAGAGCCAGATATAGCATTGACTAATATTTCGCTAGATATGTTAGGGCAAGTGCGTAGTTTTTACCAATATATCGCACAGTTGAAAGGTGATAAAACCACTGAGGATGATATTGCTTTCTTAAGAAAAGAGCGTGAGTATAAGAATGTATTATTGGTGGAACAACCTAATACAGATTTTGGATACGTGATTGTACGTCAGTTTTTCTTTGATGTCTATAACAGAATGTTTTTAGGAGCTTTACAACAAAGTGCTGATGAAACGCTTAGAGCTCTTGCTTTTAAAGGAATCAAAGAAGCAAGTTATCATGAGCGTTTTTCAGGAGATTGGTTAAAACGATTAGGTGATGGTACTGAAGAAAGTCATCAGCGAGTGCAACAAGCAGTAAATGACCTTTGGGTTTATACAGATGAGCTGTTTCACACCACTAAGGCAGATGATGCTATGATAGCTGCTGGTGTAGCGCCAGACATGTTGCAATTAAGAGAATATTACTATGAAAAAGTAGAAGATTTACTTACTACAGCGACATTAAAAATTCCAGAAGTAGAATACTTCCAAAAAGGTGGTAAAGAAGGATTACATAGCGAGCACATGGGTTATATCCTTGCAGATATGCAGTATATGCAGAGGACTTATCCAGATAGTAAGTGGTAATCTTTGAATTTGAATTTGAACTTGAATTCGAACTCGAATTTGAAGTAACTCGAAATTTTAAATTATTAAGATGTCTTATCAAGACTTAGCAGAAAGATTAGAGGATTTTGCGGCGGCAATTATTAAATTGTATATCAAAATGCCTACTTCTTATGCTGGTCAATATCTTGCTCAGCAAATTATTCGTTCTTCATGTTCATCGGCTCTCAATTATGGAGAAGCTCTAGGCGCAGGTACTTCTAAAGATCGAATCAATAAACTACGTATTTCTTTAAAGGAACTACGTGAAAGTTTGAGGAATTTAAACATTCAAAGGAAAGCAGATCTAATCAGCGTGGATGATTGTAAAGATCTGGTAAAAGAAAATGATGAATTAATAAGAATTATAGTAACTCTAATTAAAATTCAAATGAATAATTTATCAAATTTAAATTCGAGTTCAGATTCAAGTTCGAGTTCAACTTCTTCAAGTATGGCAGATCAAATATTCGAATCTTTACCAAAAGAGATTCTTGCCATTCTAGAAGAAGTTGCCGATCCTGAAATACCTGTATTAAACGTCGTAGATCTAGGTGTAATAAGAGAAGTTTTAGTTGAAGGAAAAGAAATCACCATAAAACTCACACCTACTTATAGCGGCTGTCCAGCGATGGATGTTATAGGCGATGATCTAGAGCGAGCATTTGCAGTTCACGGTTACACAACTCACATACAATTAATTATGAGTCCGCCGTGGACAACTGACTGGATTACCGAACGTGGTCGTAAAGCGCTAGAAGAATACGGTATTGCTGCACCACTAGAAGAAACTGCCGATAAAGATGTACTTCTTAACGATAAGAAACTGGTAAAATGTACCAATTGTGGCTCAAAGAATACGAAGCTGGTCAGTCAGTTTGGTTCTACAGCGTGTAAAGCAATGTTTCAATGTGAGGACTGTCTAGAGCCTTTTGATTACTTTAAGTGTTTGAAATAAGAACGCTTTCGCGAAAGCGTAACAACCACTATCTTTAAATAAATTTTTAAAACTAAAATATCAGTCTGAGCTTGTCGAAGACGATATTTAATATACATCATTTAATGTCAGATTCTATCTTGCTACAAGTCAATAACGGCGTTGCAACCATAACTTTAAATAGACCACAAGTATTCAATTCCTTTAACCGCGAGATGGCATTTGCCTTGCAGGACGCACTCGATCAATGTGCTTCAAACGATGAAGTGAGAGCTGTGATGATTATAGGAGAAGGAAAAGCCTTTTGTGCCGGTCAGGACATTCAAGAAATCACAAATCCAGATTTGAATCCAGGTTTTAAAGCGATTCTAGACGATCATTATAATCCTATAGTTTTAAAAATTAGAAACCTTGAAAAACCAGTTGTTGCTGCAGTAAATGGAGTAGCCGCTGGTGCCGGAGCAAATATCGCCTTGTGTTGTGATGTGGTTATTGCTACAGAAGGTGCTGCATTCATTCAGGCATTTTCTAAAATCGGTCTGATTCCAGATAGTGCGGGAACCTTCTTTTTACCTAGACTCATCGGTTTTGGTAAAGCAAGTGCCGCGATGATGCTGGCTGATAAAATTACAGCACCAGAAGCTGACCAAATGGGAATGATCTATAAAGCCATTCCTGACGCAGATTTTATTGAAACAGCTCAAAAGACCGCTCAAAAACTAGCAGCATTACCTACAGTAGCGTTAGCTAATACTAAAAAAGCACTCAATCAATCATTTTACAATACGGTAGAAGAGCAACTAGTTCTAGAGTCAAAACTACAAATAGAAAGCGCATCCACAGAAGATTATGCTGAAGGTGTGTCGAGTTTTATGGAGAAACGTAAACCTGTTTTTAAAGGAAAATAGAACAGTTTTTATAATTTAAAATAATTTTTTAAGTACTCAAAGGCTTCTTCTATAGTTGCAAAAGTCTCAGATTCACTTACTAAATCTGGTATGATATCAATCGATTCTAATTTATCTTTAGGTTGTTCTTGTAAACCGGTAAGAACTACTCTTACACCACGTTTTTCTAAGTCTAGAACAGCATTTTCTAAAGCATACAAACCAGATTGATCTATGTATGGAACTCGATCTAGACGAATTATCAACGCTTTTACTTCTGGAGAAAGAGCTTTAATAGTTTCTTGAAAGTGTGACGTGAAACCGAAGAACAATGGTCCATAGAGGTGCTTTATATAAATTTGATCCTTAAAAGTATCATATAACTCTTGCTCGTCTTTCCAAGGTTGTTCACCGTCAAATCCTGCAAGAGTTCCTACTTCTAGTCCTTTTTCTCCTAGATCGCTTGCGCGTTTCATAAATAGTAAGGATGCCAGTATCACTCCGATTCCTACCGCTTGTATGAGACTACCAAATGTGGTCATCAACAGTACGATAATTAAAACCACTGCATCTGCACGCGGTACCGCAAGTAAATGCTTCAATCCTTTTGTATCTATAATTTTAAAACCGATAGGAATCAAAATTCCGGCAAGAACAGCTAGTGGAATATGCGCTGCAAGACCACTCAAACCTAGTAAAACTGCTGCAAGAAATAATCCATGTAACACACCTGACAAGCGTGTTTTTCCACCAGAATTTATATTTACTACTGTTCCTTTTGTAGCTCCAGCACCTGGAATACCACCAAATATCGCAGCAACCATGTTCCCTATTCCTTGACCTATTAATTCTCTATTGCTATTATGTTTTGTTTTAGTCATATTATCTGCAATGACTGATGTAAGCAAAGAGTCTATAGAACCTAAAACAGCTAGTACTAAGGCATATTCGGCCACAAGTGCATAGGCACTCGAGTCAATATCTAAAATTCCGTTTAATTTAAAGAAGGTAATCCAGATGGGATATCGCCTATGATAGGCACTTGCCACGGTAAGAAATAAGCAACAACAGAAACAACTATCAACGCCACTAGTGCACTAGGTATTACTTTAGTAATTTTAGGAAATGTATAATAAATGAATACAGTTAACGATCCTAATACTAGTGCTTGCCAATTAAAGCCTTCTATTAATAACGGCATGTCACTTAGAACTTTCAATGTGTTTTTAGGGGATACCATTCCAAAAAGCGGGAATATTTGAAGTAATATAATGATTAAACCTACACCGCTCATAAAACCAGATACCACAGGATAAGGGAAGTATTTAATGTATCCAGCTATGTTGATAAAGCCAAAAAGCATTTGAATAATCCCACCAGTTAAAAACGTAAGTATGATTATAGGCATCGCGGCTTCTACGCTGCCGGTAAGTTCAATAGCTTTTACCACTAAAGCAGCAGATACTACCGTCATAGGTCCAGTAGGTCCACTGGCTTGAGTTGCAGTACCACCAAAGATAGCTGCAAAAATCCCAACTGCGATAGCACCATATAGTCCAGCAATAGCTCCTAAACCAGATTGAACACCAAATGCTAGTGCAAGCGGTAGTGCAACAACACCAGCGACTAGACCACCAGTGAGATCACCTTTTAAATTTTTAGTATCATAAAAAGAAGAAAGCATAGTACAATGTTTTTTAGTCGGCAAGTTATAAAAGTAACGTAATGCCTTGAGCTTATAAACAAATCTAGGTCCTATTGCCCAATAGTTCAAAATAATTTAATTGTAAGGGTAAATAATCAATGTGTTTATATTGTGTATCCGGTCAAGACTTATATTTTTATTAGATGACTTGACTAAGTAACTTATTATATTTGGTAAGTAAAAGAAACTAAGAATAGCCAAAAATTAATGGTGAATTATTAAATCTATGGATATCAATAAAGTAGGAGTCATAGGAGCAGGAACAATGGGAAGTGGAATTGCTCAAGTAGCTGCCACTGCTGGTTGTAAAGTAAAACTGTTTGATGTTAATCAGGCGCAACTAGATAAAGCACAAGCTGCTCTAGAAAAGATAATGAACCGACTTATCGAGAAAGGTAGAATAGATACTGCTGAGAAAAGTCGCATTCAATCTAATATCACTTATGTTAGTACGGTAAAGGATCTAGCTGACTCTGATCTAACTATCGAGGCGATTGTTGAGAATCTAGATATTAAGAAAAGGTGTTTCAAGAACTAGAATCTCATGTGTCTGACAGCTGTATTATAGCTTCAAACACTTCTAGTCTAAGCATCGCTAGTATTGCAGCATCACTCGATAAACCAGAGCGTTGCATAGGAATTCACTTTTTTAATCCAGCGCCATTAATGAAGCTTGTTGAGGTAATTCCTGCCGTACAAACGGCTCAAAATGTTACAGATACTTGTGTGGCTACTATCGAGAATTGGAAAAAGTAGTTGCCGTAGCAAAGGATACTCCAGGTTTCATAGTTAATCGTGTGGCGCGACCATTTTACAGTGAATCGTTGCGTATTTATGAAGAAGGAATGGCGAGTTTTGCCACAATAGACTATGCCTTGAAAGGACTTGGTTTTAAAATGGGACCTTTTGAATTGATGGATTATATAGGTCACGATGTGAATTATGTGGTGACCGAAACTGTTTTTGCTGCCTTCTATTTTGATCCTCGTTACAAGCCATCTTTAACTCAAAAACGATTGATGGAAGCTGGCTGGCTAGGTCGTAAATCAGGTAGAGGATTTTATGATTATGTAAATGTGGATAGTGAGCACGCTTTCGCGAAAGCGGACCCAGTAAAATCACCTGAACTCATAAAAGAAATTCAAGATCGTGTACTCGTTATGTTAATCAATGAGGCGGCAGATGCCTTATTTCTAAACATAGCAACGGCACAAGGAATAGATAGCGCGATGACCAAAGGCGTGAATTATCCAAAAGGATTACTCGCCTGGGCAAACGAAAAAGGAATAGAATGGTGTGTAAACGGACTGGACGCGATGTATGATTTGTACCGAGAAGATCGCTACAGATGCTCGCCGATTTTACGTAAAATGAATGCTGCTGGAACTAAATTCTCGCTGTAATGAGATATGTTGCTTTATTGCGTGGTGTTAATGTTAGTGGTAAGAATAAATTACCAATGGCACTTTTAGAGAAGCTCTTAAAGCAACTCCATTTTGTGACGCGACCACTTATATACAATCTGGTAATATTGTTTTTAATGCCGATTTAGATATAACTACTTGTGAGCAGATTATTGCAGATTTATTGAAAGCAGAATTTGATTTAAATGTTCCTGTAATTGTGCGTGAACAATCTGCGATTAAAGATATACTAAAAGTAAACCCTTTTGAAACGAGAACTATTGAGAATTCTAAATTCATGAGTTTTGGCCTTTTTCGATAAGATTCCAGTTACAGAAAAGATTGATGAGGTGATGTCACACCTAGTTTCTTTTCAAACCATGCATTAGTCATTTTAGTCTTGCCAAAACCTACTCCGCAATAGAAATACATCACATCATCTACTATTTTAAAGGTTTCGATTTCTGTGGAGAATGACATCACCTCATCAATCTTTTCTGTAACTGGAATCTTATCGAAAAAGCCAAAACTCATGAATTTAGAATTCTCAATAGTTCTCGTTTCAAAAGGGTTTACTTTTAGTATATCTTTAATCGCAGATTGTTCACGCACAATTACAGGAACATTTAAATCAAATTCTGCTTTCAATAAATCTGCAATAATCTGCTCACAAGTAGTTATATCTAAATCGGCATTAAAAACAATATTACCAGATTGTATATAAGTGGTCGCGTCACAAAATGGAGTTGCTTTAAGAGCTTCTCTTAAAAGTGCCATTGGTAATTTATTCTTACCACTAACATTAACACCACGCAATAAAGCAACATATCTCATTACAGCGAGAATTTAGTTCCAGCAGCATTCATTTTACGTAAAATCGGCGAGCATCTGTAGCGATCTTCTCGGTACAAATCATACATCGCGTCCAGTCCGTTTACACACCATTCTATTCCTTTTTCGTTTGCCCAGGCGAGTAATCCTTTTGGATAATTCACGCCTTTGGTCATCGCGCTATCTATTCCTTGTGCCGTTGCTATGTTTAGAAATAAGGCATCTGCCGCCTCATTGATTAACATAACGAGTACACGATCTTGAATTTCTTTTATGAGTTCAGGTGATTTTACTGGGTCCGCTTTCGCGAAAGCGTGCTCACTATCCACATTTACATAATCATAAAATCCTCTACCTGATTTACGACCTAGCCAGCCAGCTTCCATCAATCGTTTTTGAGTTAAAGATGGCTTGTAACGAGGATCAAAATAGAAGGCAGCAAAAACAGTTTCGGTCACCACATAATTCACATCGTGACCTATATAATCCATCAATTCAAAAGGTCCCATTTTAAAACCAAGTCCTTTCAAGGCATAGTCTATTGTGGCAAAACTCGCCATTCCTTCTTCATAAATACGCAACGATTCACTGTAAAATGGTCGCGCCACACGATTAACTATGAAACCTGGAGTATCCTTTGCTACGGCAACTACTTTTTTCCAATTCTCGATAGTAGCCACACAAGTATCTGTAACATTTTGAGCCGTTTGTACGGCAGGAATTACCTCAACAAGCTTCATTAATGGCGCTGGATTAAAAAAGTGAATTCCTATGCAACGCTCTGGTTTATCGAGTGATGCTGCAATACTAGCGATGCTTAGACTAGAAGTGTTTGAAGCTATAATACAGCTGTCAGACACATGAGATTCTAGTTCTTGAAACACCTTTTTCTTAATATCTAGATTCTCAACAATCGCCTCGATAGTTAGATCAGAGTCAGCTAGATCCTTTACCGTACTAACATAAGTGATATTAGATTGAATGCGACTTTTCTCAGCAGTATCTATTCTACCTTTCTCGATAAGTCGGTTCATTATCTTTTCTAGAGCAGCTTGTGCTTTATCTAGTTGCGCCTGATTAACATCAAACAGTTTTACTTTACAACCAGCAGTGGCAGCTACTTGAGCAATTCCACTTCCCATTGTTCCTGCTCCTATGACTCCTACTTTATTGATATCCATAGATTTAATAATTCACCATTAATTTTTGGCTATTCTTAGTTTCTTTTACTTACCAAATATAATAAGTTACTTAGTCAAGTCATCTAATAAAAATATAAGTCTTGACCGGATACACAATATAAACACATTGATTATTTACCCTTACAATTAAATTATTTTGAACTATTGGGCAATAGGACCTAGATTTGTTTATAAGCTCAAGGCATTACGTTACTTTTATAACTTGCCGACTAAAAAACATTGTACTATGCTTTCTTCTTTTTATGATACTAAAAATTTAAAAGGTGATCTCACTGGTGGTCTAGTCGCTGGTGTTGTTGCACTACCGCTTGCACTAGCATTTGGTGTTCAATCTGGTTTAGGAGCTATTGCTGGACTATATGGTGCTATCGCAGTTGGGATTTTTGCAGCTATCTTTGGTGGTACTGCAACTCAAGCCAGTGGACCTACTGGACCTATGACGGTAGTATCTGCTGCTTTAGTGGTAAAAGCTATTGAACTTACCGGCAGCGTAGAAGCCGCGATGCCTATAATCATACTTACGTTTTTAACTGGTGGGATTATTCAAATGCTTTTTGGCTTTATCAACATAGCTGGATACATTAAATACTTCCCTTATCCTGTGGTATCTGGTTTTATGAGCGGTGTAGGTTTAATCATTATATTACTTCAAATATTCCCGCTTTTTGGAATGGTATCCCCTAAAAACACATTGAAAGTTCTAAGTGACATGCCGTTATTAATAGAAGGCTTTAATTGGCAAGCACTAGTATTAGGATCGTTAACTGTATTCATTTATTATACATTTCCTAAAATTACTAAAGTAATACCTAGTGCACTAGTGGCGTTGATAGTTGTTTCTGTTGTTGCTTATTTCTTACCGTGGCAAGTGCCTATCATAGGCGATATCCCATCTGGATTACCTTCTTTGAAATTAAACGGAATTTTAGATATTGACTCGAGTGCCTATGCACTTGTGGCCGAATATGCCTTAGTACTAGCTGTTTTAGGTTCTATAGACTCTTTGCTTACATCAGTCATTGCAGATAATATGACTAAAACAAAACATAATAGCAATAGAGAATTAATAGGTCAAGGAATAGGGAACATGGTTGCTGCGATATTTGGTGGTATTCCAGGTGCTGGAGCTACAAAAGGAACAGTAGTAAATATAAATTCTGGTGGAAAAACACGCTTGTCAGGTGTGTTACATGGATTATTTCTTGCAGCAGTTTTACTAGGTTTGAGTGGTCTTGCAGCGCATATTCCACTAGCTGTTCTTGCCGGAATTTTGATTCCTATCGGTTTTAAAATTATAGATACAAAAGGATTGAAGCATTTACTTGCGGTACCGCGTGCAGATGCAGTGGTTTTAATTATCGTACTGTTGATGACCACATTTGGTAGTCTCATACAAGCGGTAGGAATCGGAGTGATACTGGCATCCTTACTATTTATGAAACGCGCAAGCGATCTAGGAGAAAAAGGACTAGAAGTAGGAACTCTTGCAGGATTTGACGGTGAACAACCTTGGAAAGACGAGCAAGAGTTATATGATACTTTTAAGGATCAAATTTATATAAAGCACCTCTATGGACCATTGTTCTTCGGTTTCACGTCACACTTTCAAGAAACTATTAAAGCTCTTTCTCCAGAAGTAAAAGCGTTGATAATTCGTCTAGATCGAGTTCCATACATAGATCAATCTGGTTTGTATGCTTTAGAAAATGCTGTTCTAGACTTAGAAAAACGTGGTGTAAGAGTAGTTCTTACCGGTTTACAAGAACAACCTAAAGATAAATTAGAATCGATTGATATCATACCAGATTTAGTAAGTGAATCTGAGACTTTTGCAACTATAGAAGAAGCCTTTGAGTACTTAAAAAATTATTTTAAATTATAAAAACTGTTCTATTTTCCTTTAAAAACAGGTTTACGTTTCTCCATAAAACTCGACACACCTTCAGCATAATCTTCTGTGGATGCGCTTTCTATTTGTAGTTTTGACTCTAGAACTAGTTGCTCTTCTACCGTATTGTAAAATGATTGATTGAGTGCTTTTTTAGTATTAGCTAACGCTACTGTAGGTAATGCTGCTAGTTTTTGAGCGGTCTTTTGAGCTGTTTCAATAAAATCTGCGTCAGGAATGGCTTTATAGATCATTCCCATTTGGTCAGCTTCTGGTGCTGTAATTTTATCAGCCAGCATCATCGCGGCACTTGCTTTACCAAAACCGATGAGTCTAGGTAAAAAGAAGGTTCCCGCACTATCTGGAATCAGACCGATTTTAGAAAATGCCTGAATGAATGCAGCACCTTCTGTAGCAATAACCACATCACAACACAAGGCGATATTTGCTCCGGCACCAGCGGCTACTCCATTTACTGCAGCAACAACTGGTTTTTCAAGGTTTCTAATTTTTAAAACTATAGGATTATAATGATCGTCTAGAATCGCTTTAAAACCTGGATTCAAATCTGGATTTGTGATTTCTTGAATGTCCTGACCGGCACAAAAGGCTTTTCCTTCTCCTATAATCATCACAGCTCTCACTTCATCGTTTGAAGCACATTGATCGAGTGCGTCCTGCAAGGCAAATGCCATCTCGCGGTTAAAGGAATTGAATACTTGTGGTCTATTTAAAGTTATGGTTGCAACGCCGTTATTGACTTGTAGCAAGATAGAATCTGACATTAAATGATGTATATTAAATATCGTCTTCGACAAGCTCAGACTGATATTTTAGTTTTAAAAATTATTTAAAGATAGTGGTTGTTACGCTTTCGCGAAAGCGTTCTTATTTCAAACACTTAAAGTAATCAAAAGGCTCTAGACAGTCCTCACATTGAAACATTGCTTTACACGCTGTAGAACCAAACTGACTGACCAGCTTCGTATTCTTTGAGCCACAATTGGTACATTTTACCAGTTTCTTATCGTTAAGAAGTACATCTTTATCGGCAGTTTCTTCTAGTGGTGCAGCAATACCGTATTCTTCTAGCGCTTTACGACCACGTTCGGTAATCCAGTCAGTTGTCCACGGCGGACTCATAATTAATTGTATGTGAGTTGTGTAACCGTGAACTGCAAATGCTCGCTCTAGATCATCGCCTATAACATCCATCGCTGGACAGCCGCTATAAGTAGGTGTGAGTTTTATGGTGATTTCTTTTCCTTCAACTAAAACTTCTCTTATTACACCTAGATCTACGACGTTTAATACAGGTATTTCAGGATCGGCAACTTCTTCTAGAATGGCAAGAATCTCTTTTGGTAAAGATTCGAATATTTGATCTGCCATACTTGAAGAAGTTGAACTCGAACTTGAATCTGAACTCGAATTTAAATTTGATAAATTATTCATTTGAATTTTAATTAGAGTTACTATAATTCTTATTAATTCATCATTTTCTTTTACCAGATCTTTACAATCATCCACGCTGATTAGATCTGCTTTCCTTTGAATGTTTAAATTCCTCAAACTTTCACGTAGTTCCTTTAAAGAAATACGTAGTTTATTGATTCGATCTTTAGAAGTACCTGCGCCTAGAGCTTCTCCATAATTGAGAGCCGATGAACATGAAGAACGAATAATTTGCTGAGCAAGATATTGACCAGCATAAGAAGTAGGCATTTTGATATACAATTTAATAATTGCCGCCGCAAAATCCTCTAATCTTTCTGCTAAGTCTTGATAAGACATCTTAATAATTTAAAATTTCGAGTTACTTCAAATTCGAGTTCGAATTCAAGTTCAAATTCAAATTCAAAGATTACCACTTACTATCTGGATAAGTCCTCTGCATATACTGCATATCTGCAAGGATATAACCCATGTGCTCGCTATGTAATCCTTCTTTACCACCTTTTTGGAAGTATTCTACTTCTGGAATTTTTAATGTCGCTGTAGTAAGTAAATCTTCTACTTTTTCATAGTAATATTCTCTTAATTGCAACATGTCTGGCGCTACACCAGCAGCTATCATAGCATCATCTGCCTTAGTGGTGTGAAACAGCTCATCTGTATAAACCCAAGGTCATTTACTGCTTGTTGCACTCGCTGATGACTTTCTTCAGTACCATCACCTAATCGTTTTAACCAATCTCCTGAAAAACGCTCATGATAACTTGCTTCTTTGATTCCTTTAAAAGCAAGAGCTCTAAGCGTTTCATCAGCACTTTGTTGTAAAGCTCCTAAAAACATTCTGTTATAGACATCAAAGAAAAACTGACGTACAATCACGTATCCAAAATCTGTATTAGGTTGTTCCACCAATAATACATTCTTATACTCACGCTCTTTTCTTAAGAAAGCAATATCATCCTCAGTGGTTTTATCACCTTTCAACTGTGCGATATATTGGTAAAAACTACGCACTTGCCCTAACATATCTAGCGAAATATTAGTCAATGCTATATCTGGCTCTAGATTAGGTCCATGACCACAAAGTTCGCCTAGACGCTGTCCTAAGATTAAATAATTATCTGCCACACCTAGAAGATAGTCGATCAGGTGTTGTTTGTTTTCCTTGGACTCTAGGAATTGTGGATTTAGTTCTTTTATTGGTTGTTTCATATCTAATGATATTAAACTTAAATCTAAATTTAAATCTAAATTTAAAGGGTTATCGTTTATTTATAATAGCTACTAGAATTCTGATAATTTGTTCCGCTTCATCCTGCAGCTTTGTCAATTGGTCTTTGTTGCTTAAACCAGCTTTGAGTTGGATTTTTAAATTGTTATTGCACTCTTTAATCTCTTTAAGCGATATTCTCAATTTATTGATTTTATCTTTTTCAGTTCCTGCACCAGCAAATTCACTAAAATTTAAAGAGACAGAACCAGAAGATCTT
>NZ_MTPW01000003.1 GCF_002954765.1 Nonlabens arenilitoris
ATTACTGGATCAATTTGTGATAAAGAAGATGAAGGATTGGTATTGTCCTCTAAAAACTTTTTCATATCCAATGCGCTAGGATAAGGATTACCTATAATGGCTACATCATCTAATGCGATAGTCATTGAAATGTCACCGTTAAGAGGTCTTCCTCTAAAATCTATTCTCTGACCTAAAAAGCCAGTAACAGCATTTGAAACTAAGTTAGGTCCACCACCGACTTGTTCTACACCTTTCATAGTAAAAGCTATTCCAGGTTCTACATCTGCTGTAATTACTCTAGTCCAGTTACCGTAACTTCCGTTTCCACTTCCTGCTAGATCATATTTGTACAACCATCGACCTGAAATTTCTAAAGGTCTAGTCACCGTTAGTGTAGATAAATCTTGGACATCAGATCTTCCAGTAGGGTTGCCTATCCCAGTTAACGTCGCTTTTTGTGCATCGATAACCAAATTAGTTCTCAAGTCGGTATTCGGAGCAGCAGCGTCAAAACCGGTTTCAGTAAATCCAGCTTGTAATACCGGAAAGTAAATTTGTTCACTTAAGTCAAAATCTTGATTTCCTATACCTGTTGGGTTTCCTACCGGAGAAGACCAATAATTATAGGTATATTCATTTGATGTTCCTTCTTGAAATACAGATAAAATACCAGCTCCTTCATTGTCCACATTATCACTTTGAATTAATTGAGCTTCGTTTCTTAAATATAACTTTCCGTTGGTAGAAAGATTTATTTTCCTTTTGCATACAGGTTAGTTCCTTTGGAATAAATAAAACCATCACCTACATAAACCTGAGCAGCTCCAACGCTTAAGGTAAGAATTGTAATTAAACTTAAAATAAAATTTTTCATATTAAATACTATTAACTAGCGATTACAAAATAAAAGCTTTTCAGACCTACACAGGAAAAGTTTTACGTAAATATTGATTCCTTACACTTAAATTAGATGTATGGTGTAAATTTGACGATGAATATGATAAATATAAAACAATTTAACGGAATTCTGCTTATCGCAGGTATTCTATTTTTACTGTGTTCTATGTATTTTGAGAATGGTGTTTTGTTCTTTCAAATTGCTGGAATCGTTTTGCTTATGATTGCTGCTTATCAATATAGTCGTGATAAGCAAGAAGATAATATTGATGAAAATGAGGAAATTTAAGGTAGGTGATCGGGTATTGGTATTAGACGATGAGTTTGGTGGTGTAGTCGCTTCCGCGAAAGCGAAATTAATTACCATCATTACAGATGATGATATTGAAATCGATTACCATGAATCAGAGCTTATTTTAGATCAAAGATTTAAAGTTGATCGTGTTGTTGTAAAGCAAGAGGTTGCTATTCAAAAAGGAAAAAAGCGTCAGGTTTCTCGTAAAAAAGCTAAGGAAATTCCAGCTGTAGAAATAGATCTGCACATCCATCAATTAGTAAAAAGTGAACGTGGTATGGATGCTTTTGATAAACTTAATACACAAATGGATACAGCACGATATAAGTTAGAATGGGCTCGTAAGGAACGTATTCCTAAACTTGTTTTTATACATGGTGTAGGTGAAGGTGTCCTTAAAAAAGAGCTAGAATTTCTGTTTGATCGCTATAATGATATTACTTATTATGATGCTGATTTTCAGAAATATGGTAGAGGTGCCACTGAGGTTTATATATATCAGAATCCTAAATAAAAGCTCTAAGGGACAAAATTAGGTGTGATCGTCTTTGTCACTGTTCTTACAAATGTTCCAAACTCGTAAAAAGCGATAATGATTTCTCTACTGTCGCTAGTTGCTGTTAAATTTTCTATACTAATATCTAAACTTGCCGTACTTGAGTACTCATGTGGTCTAAATGTGTCGATGGCTGGACTAGCCATTTCTGTAGAATTGATAAGATAGTAAGGTTGTAAATCTGTTCCTACTAATAGGCGGTCATTTGCAGGGCTTAAATCACGATTAAGGTCTTCTTGTATGGTAGGGATGCCATCACCATCGTCATCATTATCTAGATAATCTGGTATTCCATCACCATCTGTATCCTGACTCAAGGAAAGATCGGTAAGGTTAATCCCTTCATTAATAGTTAATACATTATCACCATCGTCATCTTCATCAATGTAATCTGGTAGACCATCCATATCTGTATCTTGCAAGGTCGCAATTCCTTCGTCAACAGCACTGATTCCGTCATTGTCTTCTTCTTCAATACTGGTTACAATATAGACGTCGCCATCTTCACCTATGAAGGTTTGTAAAGTTGTTGGGCTAGACGGAGGAATATCATTACAATAATAATCACTACCTGCTGCGTCACTAAGTTTACGGTATTCTAAATCATTAGTAGTTAAAGAATATGGACCATGTGTTGCCTCAGAACTCAAAATATCGTCTGTTGTAGACAATTGTAATGATATCGTTTCAGTATCATTAATCATATAGAAAAGATAATCTGACGTGTCCTCATCTTCTAGAATTTCACATGCTTGAACGGTGGCGCCTTCAAAGTCTAAATCATCTAGAATTAGGTCTCCATCATCACAGCCTATTAAAGCTATAGGAATTATTAGGTAAAGCAGTTTTTTCATATCTTCAAAAATAAGGATTACTATTCGAGCTTTAAAGTTAATTTTTAAGGTCATTTCTTTTACTTTTGCCGGCATGAGACAAGTATATTTAGATAGTGCCGCTACCACACAAATGAGAACTGAGGTTATTGATGAGATGACTCGAGTAATGCAAGACGTTTATGGTAATCCTAGCAGCACACATAGTTATGGCCGCAGTGCAAAATCATTAATAGAAAATGCTCGTAAAAACATCGCATCTCAACTAGGTGTCACCGCAGCAGAAATCATTTTCACATCTGGTGGTACTGAAGCAGATAATCTAGCTATTCACAGTTGTGTTCGTGATCTAGGAGTACAACGCATAATTACCACAAAAATTGAGCACCATGCTGTTCTTTATATTGTAGACTACTGTAAAGAGAAATATGGAACTCATGTTGAATATCTAGATTTACAAGATTGTGGAACGCCTAGTTATGATCACCTACAAGAGTTACTTAAAGATGAGTCTCAAAAACTCTTGTGAGCTTGATGCATATTAATAATGAGATAGGTAACAAATTAGATATCGATCGAGTAGGGAATATGTGTAAAAAATACAATTCACTATTTCATAGTGATTGTGTGCAATCCATAGGTCATTATGAAATGGATTTCTCCACACTACCTGTTGATTTTACCGCGGTAAGCGCGCATAAATTCCATGGTCCTAAAGGTGTTGGGTTTGCTTTTATAAGAAAAGGTACTGGTTTAAAACCATTAATTTTAGGTGGTGCACAAGAACGTGGTTACCGTGCTGGTACAGAAAGTGTGCATAATATTGTAGGTATGGATAAGTCTTTATCTATGGCTTATGAAAACCTAGAAAAAGAACGCGAGTATGTTAAAGGTCTAAAAGATTATTTTAAAGCTCAGCTGTTAGAAAAAATTCCTGGAGTAAAATTTAATGGTAATTGTGGAGATCATAAAAATAGTACGTTTACTTTATTGAATGTCTGTCTTCCTTGTCCTGCAGATAAGGCAGCGATGTTACTTTTTACAATGGATTTAAAAGGTATTGCTTGTTCTAAAGGTAGTGCCTGCCAGAGTGGTTCTCAAAAAGGATCTCACGTATTAACTAATGTGCTAGCAGATGAAGACTTAAATAAACCTAGTCTGCGATTTAGTTTCTCTATCTTTAATACTAAAGAAGAGTTGGATTACGTGGTGGATGTTTTAGTAGAGTATCTAAAGTCTATTTAAAACGCTTTCGCGAAAGCGTCATTTCAAAGCTGAACTTTTATAGTCTAGCTACTAATCTTACATTAAATACTCGTGGCGTTAACTCATTAGGTATAGCAAATTGCTGCTGACTAGAAACATCACGTACCCAAATGTTAGTAATTGAGTTGCTTTCATCAAAGATGTTGTAGATCTCTGCACCTATGGTTACTTCAGTAAAATTGCTGAATAATTTACTAGACTTTTTATCGTCTTTCAATACTAAATTGATACCTATATCTGCTCTACGATAATCTTGTAAACGGAACTGAAAATCATATGGGTCTGCATAATTAGGTGATCCGCCAGGTAGGCCTGTATTATATACTAAGTTTAAATACATTTTTAAATGTGGCATGTTAGGAACATAGTCTTGAAATAAGGCCGCAAATTTTAATCGTTGATCTGTTGGTCTTGCGATATAGCCTCTGCCATTTAAATTCTCTTCAGTCTTTAAATATCCAGCACTGAACCAGCTCTCAGTACCTGGTACAAATTCACCATTAATACGCAAGTCTACACCATAAGCATAAGCAACGGCATCATTATTTGCTCTGTACCTGATGCGTACGTTTTCTAGTGTATAGGTATTTACATCTGTCAAATCTTTGTAATAAACTTCAGTTGTTAATTTAAATGGTCGTTTTTTACCATCGCTAGATATCCAGTTAAAACTCCAGTCGTTTCCTATTACAGCATGAATGGATTTTTGTGCTTTTACAGCAGGATTTACCACACCTTGCTGGTCACGTAACTCTCTATAAAATGGTGGTTGGTAATATAGTCCACCAGAAATGCGGAAGAGCATATCAGTATTATTCCAGGCTGGTTTTATAGCGAGTTGACCACGTGGCGAGACTACAGTTTGCGTTGTGCTTTCAATGCCGTCACCACTTACATTCCAGGTATGGGAACGTATCCCAGCTTCCAAAAACCTTATGAACCTTTTACATGACCACTCGTTCCTTTTGAATCTACTAGTGCAGATAATGATGTACAAGTGACACGTTATCAATTATTTGGTCAATATAGCAGTCGTGGTTATATCAAAGACACAGAGGTTTTTTGGAACGCTGGGATACGTTCCCATACCTGGAATGTAAGTGGTGACGGCATTGAAAGCACAACGCAAACTGTAGTCTCGCACGTGGTCAACTCGCTATAAAACAGCCTGGAATAATACTGATATGCTCTTCCGCATTTCTGGTGGACTATATTACCAACCACATTTTATAGAAGTTACGTGACCAGCAAGGTGTGGTAATCCTGCTGTAAAAGCACAAAATCCATTCATGCTGTAATGAAACGACGGAGTTTTAACTGGATATCTAGCGATGGTAAAAAACGACCATTTAAATTAACAACTGAAGTTTATTACAAAGATTTGACAGATGTAAATACTATACACTAGAAAACGTACGCATCAGGTACAGAGCAAATAATGATGCCGTTGCTTATGCTTATGGTGTAGACTTGCGTATTAATGGTGAATTTGTACCAGGTACTGAGAGCTGGTTCAGTGCTGGTATTTAAAGACTGAAGAGAATTTAAATGGCAGAGGCTATATCGCAAGACCAACAGATCAACGATTAAAATTTGCGGCCTTATTTCAAGACTATGTTCCTACATGCCACATTTAAAAATGTATTTAACTTAGTATATAATACAGGCCTACCTGGCGGATCACCTAATTATGCAGACCCATATGATTTTCAGTTCCGTTTACAAGATTATCGTAGAGCAGATATAGGTATCAATTTAGTATTGAAAGACGAAAAAAGTCTAGTAAATTATTCAGCATTTTACTGAAGTAACCATAGGTGCAGAGATCTACAACATCTTTGATGAAAGCAACTCAATTACTACATTTGGGTACGTGATGTTTCTAGTCAGCAGCAATTTGCTATACCTATGAGTTAACGCCACGAGTATTTAATGTAAGATTAGTAGCTAGACTATAAAAGTTCAGCTTTGAATGACGCTTTCGCGAAGCGTTTTAAATAGACTTTAGATACTCTACTAAAACATCCACCACGTAATCCAACTCTTCTTTAGTATTAAAGATAGAGAAACTAAATCGCAGACTAGGTTTATTTAAGTCTTCATCTGCTAGCACATTAGTTAATACGTGAGATCCTTTTTGAGAACCACTCTGGCAGGCACTACCTTTAGAACAAGCAATAACTTTTAAATCCATTGTAAAAAGTAACATCGCTGCCTTATCTGCAGGACAAGGAAGACAGACATTCAATAAAGTAAACGTACTATTTTTATGATCTCCACAATTACCATTAAATTTTACTCAGGAATTTTTCTAACAGCTGAGCTTTAAAATAATCTTTTAGACCTTTAACATACTCGCGTTCTTTTTCTAGGTTTTCATAAGCCATAGATAAAGACTTATCCATACCTACAATATTATGCACACTTTCTGTACCAGCACGGTAACCACGTTCTTGTGCACCACCTAAAATTAATGGTTTTAAACCAGTACCTTTTCTTATAAAAGCAAACCCAACACCTTTAGGACCATGGAATTTATGCGCGCTTACCGCGGTAAAATCAACAGGTAGTGTGGAGAAATCCATTTCATAATGACCTATGGATTGCACACAATCACTATGAAATAGTGAATTGTATTTTTTACACATATTCCCTACTCGATCGATATCTAATTTGTTACCTATCTCATTATTAATATGCATCAAGCTCACAAGAGTTTTTTGAGACTCATCTTTAAGTAACTCTTGTAGGTGATCATAACTAGGCGTTCCACAATCTTGTAAATCTAGATATTCAACATGAGTTCCATATTTCTCTTTACAGTAGTCTACAATATAAAGAACAGCATGGTGCTCAATTTTTGTGGTAATTATGCGTTGTACTCCTAGATCACGAACACAACTGTGAATAGCTAGATTATCTGCTTCAGTACCACCAGATGTGAAAATGATTTCTGCTGCGGTGACACCTAGTTGAGATGCGATGTTTTTACGAGCATTTTCTATTAATGATTTTGCACTGCGGCCATAACTATGTGTGCTGCTAGGATTACCATAAACGTCTTGCATTACTCGAGTCATCTCATCAATAACCTCAGTTCTCATTTGTGTGGTAGCGGCACTATCTAAATATACTTGTCTCATGCCGGCAAAAGTAAAAGAAATGACCTTAAAAATTAACTTTAAAGCTCGAATAGTAATCCTTATTTTTGAAGATATGAAAAAACTGCTTTACCTAATAATTCCTATAGCTTTAATAGGCTGTGATGATGGAGACCTAATTCTAGATGATTTAGACTTTGAAGGCGCCACCGTTCAAGCATGTGAAATTCTAGAAGATGAGGACACGTCAGATTATCTTTTCTATATGATTAATGATACTGAAACGATATCATTACAATTGTCTACAACAGACGATATTTTGAGTTCTGAGGCAACACATGGTCCATATTCTTTAACTACTAATGATTTAGAATACCGTAAACTTAGTGACGCAGCAGGTAGTGATTATTATTGTAATGATATTCCTCCGTCTAGCCCAACAACTTTACAAACCTTCATAGGTGAAGATGGCGACGTCTATATTGTAACCAGTATTGAAGAAGAAGACAATGACGGAATCAGTGCTGTTGACGAAGGAATTGCGACCTTGCAAGATACAGATATGGATGGTCTACCAGATTACATTGATGAAGATGACGATGGTGATAATGTATTAACTATTAATGAAGGGATTAACCTTACCGATCTTTCTTGAGTCAGGATACAGATGGTGATGGAATACCAGATTATCTAGATAATGATGACGATGGTGATGGCATCCCTACCATACAAGAAGACCTTAATCGTGATTTAAGCCCTGCAAATGACCGCCTATTAGTAGGAACAGATTTACAACCTTACTATCTTATCAATTCTACAGAAATGGCTAGTCCAGCCATCGACACATTTAGACCACATGAGTACTCAAGTACGGCAAGTTTAGATATTAGTATAGAAAATTTAACAGCAACTAGCGACAGTAGAGAAATCATTATCGCTTTTTACGAGTTTGGAACATTTGTAAGAACAGTGACAAAGACGATCACACCTAATTTTGTCCCTTAGAGCTTTTATTTAGGATTCTGATATATATAAACCTCAGTGGCACCTCTACCATATTTCTGAAAATCAGCATCATAATAAGTAATATCATTATAGCGATCAAACAGAAATTCTAGCTCTTTTTAAGGACACCTTCACCTACACCATGTATAAAAACAAGTTTAGGAATACGTTCCTTACGAGCCCATTCTAACTTATATCGTGCTGTATCCATTTGTGTATTAAGTTTATCAAAAGCATCCATACCACGTTCACTTTTTACTAATTGATGGATGTGCAGATCTATTTCTACAGCTGGAATTTCCTTAGCTTTTTTACGAGAAACCTGACGCTTTTTTCCTTTTTGAATAGCAACCTCTTGCTTTACAACAACACGATCAACTTTAAATCTTTGATCTAAAATAAGCTCTGATTCATGGTAATCGATTCAATATCATCATCTGTAATGATGGTAATTAATTTCGCTTTCGCGGAAGCGACTACACCACCAAACTCATCGTCTAATACCAATACCCGATCACCTACCTTAAATTTCCTCATTTTCATCAATATTATCTTCTTGCTTATCACGACTATATTGATAAGCAGCAATCATAAGCAAAACGATTCCAGCAATTTGAAAGAACAAAACACCATTCTCAAAATACATAGAACACAGTAAAAATAGAATACCTGCGATAAGCAGAATTCCGTTAAATTGTTTTATATTTATCATATTCATCGTCAAATTTACACCATACATCTAATTTAAGTGTAAGGAATCAATATTTACGTAAAACTTTTCCTGTGTAGGTCTGAAAAGCTTTTATTTTGTAATCGCTAGTTAATAGTATTTAATATGAAAAATTTTATTTTAAGTTTAATTACAATTCTTACCTTAAGCGTTGGAGCTGCTCAGGTTTATGTAGGTGATGGTTTTATTTATTCCAAAGGAACTAACCTGTATGCAAAGGGAAAATAAATCTTTCTACCAACGGAAAGTTATATTTAAGAAACGAAGCTCAATTAATTCAAAGTGATAATGTGGACAATGAAGGAGCTGGTATTTTATCTGTATTTCAAGAAGGAACATCAAATGAATATACCTATAATTATTGGTCTTCTCCGGTAGGAAACCCAACAGGTATAGGAAATCAAGATTTTGACTTAAGTGAACAAATTTACTTTCCGGTATTACAAGCTGGATTTACTGAAACCGGTTTTGACGCTGCTGCTCCGAATACCGACTTGAGAACTAATTTGGTTATCGATGCACAAAAAGCGACGTTAACTGGGATAGGCAACCCTACTGGAAGATCTGATGTCCAAGATTTATCTACACTAACGGTGACTAGACCTTTAGAAATTTCAGGTCGATGGTTGTACAAATATGATCTAGCAGGAAGTGGAAACGGAAGTTACGGTAACTGGACTAGAGTAATTACAGCAGATGTAGAACCTGGAATAGCTTTACTATGAAAGGTGTAGAACAAGTCGGTGGTGGACCTAACTTAGTTTCAAATGCTGTTACTGGCTTTTTAGGTCAGAGAATAGATTTTAGAGGAAGACCTCTTAACGGTGACATTTCAATGACTATCGCATTAGATGATGTAGCCATTATAGGTAATCCTTATCCTAGCGCATTGGATATGAAAAAGTTTTTAGAGGACAATACAATCCTTCATCTTCTTTATCACAAATTGATCCAGTA